>JAHISC010000057.1 GCA_018818445.1 Patescibacteria group bacterium
CACAGCAACATATGGAATACTACAACCATGAACGCCCTCAATGGGATCTAAAAAAGATGACCCCTGTCATGTACAGGAATCATCTTTTAACCGCCTCATAGGTGTTTTCTTTCGTGTCCACTAAACGGGGTACGGTTCAATGTGGCGCTCTTTTTTATTTAATCTACTATCTACAATCTATTGTTTTCCTATCTACCACTTATAAACTAGCTAAATCAATCTTTACTCCAGGTCCCATTGTACAGCTAATAGAAGCTGATCTGATATAAATTCCTTTTGCAGAAGATGGTTTTGCTTTTTTGATTGCGGCAACGATTGTTTTTAGGTTGTCAGCAAGTTTTGGTTCATCAAACGAAGCTTTGCCGAACATAACATGAACATTAGAAGTTGCATCAGTCTTAAATGAAATTTTACCACCCTTTTGCTCCTCGATCATTTTGGCCACATTCGGACCAACAGTGTCAGTTTTTGGGTTTGGCATGAGTCCTCTTGGCCCCAAGACGCGAGCAGCTTTAGCTAGTTTCGGCATCATACTTGGGGTAGCTACTGCTACATCGAAGTCAATAGTTCCTTTTTGAATGATTTCGTTGATAACTTCTTCAGTACCGATTATATCAGCTCCTGCTTCCTTAGCCGCTGCTTCATTAGCTGGTTCAACGAAAGCTGCAACGCGTTTAGTTTTGCCTGATCCGTGTGGCAAAATAACCGTACCTCGGATTTGCTGATCACTTTGCTTTGGATCAACACCGAGTTTCATTGCCAACTCAACTGATTCGTCAAATTTTGTACCAGCAGTACCCTTACAAATTGTAACGGCCTCTTCGAGAGAATATGCAGTGTCCTTATTAAGTTTTTTCTTGGCCTCCTCAAATCTTTTACTCATATTTTTATGTTAGTGGTTATGACGCTATTATTTAGCTCCCACGGTTTTTAAGAGTTATTAAGTTTTTATCACTCCGCTACTCCACAACTTTTTAACTTTGATATTATTACTTAATTTCAACACCCATTTGACGACAAGTTCCGGCAATAATTTTCATTGCGGCTTCCACGTCGTTTGTGTTTAGGTCTGGAATTTTTGTTTCAGCGATCTCTTTCAATTGTGCTTTAGTGATGCTGCCAACCTTTTCGGTTAGAGGTTTTCCTGAACCTGACTTAATACCAGCGGCTTTTTTGATAAGTTCAGATGCTGGTGCAGTCTTCAAGATAAAATCAAAACTTCTATCCTCGTAAATAGTAATTACAGCTGGAACAACTTCACCGCGTCTATCTTGAGTAGCAGCGTTAAAATCGCTAACAAACTGTTGAATGTTAACTCCGTGCTGACCTAGGATCGGTCCAAGTGGTGGAGCAGGCGTTGCGTTTCCTCCAACTGACTGCACCTTGATTACTGTAAGAATTGGTTTCTTTGCCATACGAACTTTGTTTACAGTGGATTCCTGAAAGCCATGAGCCTGTCGAAGGGCAGGTTATTCAAGCAACCACGTCGTTAATTAATGGGCCAAGTTTGCTCTAATTAGCGATTTTTGTCAACAGTTTTGAGTTTTACCCTCCTTAAAAAGTGAACCTTAAACTTTCTTTACCTGCAGGAAATCAAGCTCAACCGGTGTTTCACGTCCAAACATAGAAACCAGTACCTTAACTTTACCGCGCTGTTCATCAATCTCTGAAATCTTTCCTTGCTGACCTTTAAACGGACCGTCAGTAATAGTGATTGGGTCATTCTTAGACAAATCAACAGTAAATTCTGGCTCTTCGACACCAACTCGCTTCATGAGAGCGTCGATCTCTTCTTGAGCAATAGGAGTTGGAGTTGTACCTGCACCAATAAAACCAGTTACGTTTGGCGTATTGCGGACAACGTACCAAGAATCATCTGTTACAATCATCTCCACCAAAACATAACCAGGGAAGATTTTTTCTTCTACCACGCGGCGTTTACCGTTTTTAATTTTAATTTTCTTTTCTTTTGGAACCAGGATACCAAAAATTTTCTCTTCCATGTCCATGGTTTCAATACGTTGCTGTAGGTTTTCAGACACATTTTCTTCGTATCCAGAATAAGTGTGGATGGCGTACCAGCGTCTTCCATAATTCGCCGTTTGCTTAGCCATATTTATTTAGTAAGATTAATAAGTTGTTCAACACCAAGAGTTAGTAGCCAGTCAGCGAAACCAAAATAAATTCCGGCGGCAATGCTGAGAGCAGCAACGACCAAAGAGTACTTAATAGTATCTTTTTGACTTGGCCAAGTGACCTTTTTCATTTCCTCCTTAGACTCGTACAAATATTTGACGAGAATGTTTTGTGTAAGTTTGGACATATTTTTCTATTTTAAAAGGCCCGTCCGGGCCATCTGTGGATAAGATACAGCATTATCAGTTTTTTAGCAAGTAGGGGCAAGGCGCGCCTTGCCCCTACGGCATGTTAAACATCCAAATTTGTAACATCTTTAGCGTGGGTTTGAATAAACTTCTTTCTTGGAGCAACTTCTGAGCCCATCAAGATATCAAACGTTTCG
>JAHISC010000058.1 GCA_018818445.1 Patescibacteria group bacterium
GCTCAACAAATTGCTGGTTTGAATCCAGATTTTATTCAGGTTGAATTATCCAAAGAAAACAGCTAGAATACACACAATATGATTTTGACAATTTTGATTTTCCTAATTTTGTTATCAGTTCTAGTTATCGCGCATGAATTTGGGCATTTTTTTGTGGCCAAAAAGATGGGTATGGATGTGGAAGAATTTGGGCTTGGCTTTCCACCAAGGGTGTTTGCTTGGAAGGGGAAGAAAGGTATGCTCTGGTCGCTCAACTTAATTCCGATTGGTGGTTTTGTGCGAATCAAGGGTGAATCTGGCGATAACCGTAATGATCCAAAAAGCTTTGCTACAAAGTCTATTCCGGCGCGTATCATTGTTATTTTAGCTGGAGTTGTCATGAACATGATTTTAGCCGGAGTCTTTTTATCAATTGGTTTTGGCTTTGGTTTTCCTGGAGTTGTTGATGATTCTATTAGTCCCAAAGCGCATGTCAGTGACCAACATATTGTTATTTCGCATGTACTCGAAGGTTCGCCAGCTGCAGAAAATATTGAGCTCGGTGATGTTCTCATTTCAATTAACGGGGTTCCTTACATCAATGCCGCTGTTAGCCACGAAGCTATCTCTAAGCTAGCAGAGGAAGACTCAATGTTCATAACCGTGGAACGCTCTGGCGAGGAAGAAACATTTGAAATTTCAGCAGTTTTTCTGGAGGAGATCAATAAAGATGGTATTGGCATCTCTTTGGTTGACGTTGGTATAGTTCGTTATCCTTGGTACATGGCACCCTGGAAAGGCATCCAGGCAACAGCTTCTTTTACCTGGCAGATTTTGGCCATGTTCGGATTCATAATTAAAGAACTGTTTACACAAGGCGGAGCGTCGATCGATATATCTGGACCGGTTGGAATCGCTGTCTTTACCGGTGAAGTAGCTCGTCAAGGATTTCTATACTTATTACAGTTTGCAGCGATCTTGTCGATTAACCTGGCAATCATTAATGTCTTGCCATTCCCAGCTCTAGATGGTGGCAGACTAGTTTTTCTTTTAGCAGAGGGGATTCGTAAAAAACCAGTTAATGCCAAAGTTGAAGCTATTATTCATAATTTTGGCTTTTTGCTCTTGATGCTTTTGGTGGTTGTGATTACATATAAGGATATTGTGAAATTTTTCTGAGAACTATGAAAAAAGAACTTGAACAATTGCGAGACGATTTTCTGGGTGCTTTAGAAAGCGCTGGTGATTCTTTAGGGCTGGAGGAATTGCGGGTTGAATATCTAGGTCGTAAAGGTAAGTTGGCCAATGTCATGAAAAAACTGCCAGATTTGGCAGAGGATATGCGCAAGGAAGCAGGTCAGTTTGGCAATGAAATTAAAAAAGTTTTAGAAACAGCATTTCTCGAAGCTCAGCATACAGTTAATCAGTTTGAGGAAAGAACGCGTCGAGATGCTGAGTGGATCGATATTACTATGCCAGGCATAGCTCCTCTCATGGGCTCTCTGCATTTGGTGACTCAAGCTATTGATGAGATCTCGACAATTCTGCATCAACTTGGTTTTGTTCGCTCACGGACACCGGAAGTTGATTGGGATTGGTATGCTTTTGAATCTCTCAATATGCCCAAAGACCACGCGGCCCGTGATGAATGGGAGACTTTTTTCATTCAGGATCCAAAAGCTGATAAAGTTTTGGAAGGCAAGAAAGGCAAGGTTGTATTAACGCCTCATACTTCTAACAGTCAGGTTCGTGAGTTGGAAAAAGGTCAGTTACCAATTCGGATGTTTAATATCAACAAATGTTATCGTCGTCAGTCTGATGTTTCGCATGTTCCCATGTTTCATCAGTTTGAGGGACTTTTGATAGATAAAAATGTAACTATTACTGAGCTGAAGGGTGTTTTTGACTTTTTTGTGAAGAATTTTTTTGGTGCAGAAAGAAAGGTGAGATTACGTCCGCATCATTTCCGTTTTACTGAACCAAGTTTTGAACTCGATATCTCGTGTGATATTTGTGGTGGCAGCGGTAAGTTAGAAAGCGGCGCTTGTCGTTTATGTAAGGAAGGTTGGTTGGAACTCGGTGGTGCTGGCATGGTGCATCCCAATGTCATCAAAGCTGGCGGCCTTGATCCAGAAGTTTACTCAGGCTTTGCGTTTGGCTGGGGCGTGGAGCGGACTTTAATGATGCGCTCTGGCATGAATATCGCAGACATGCGAATTATATATCGCAATGATTTACGTTTCTTGAAGCAGTTCTAATATGAATATTCTCGTCAGTTACAATTGGATTAAAGAATACTTAAAAACTAACTTATCTCCAGAAGAATTTGCTAAGGAGATGAGCGCCAAATCAATGTCAGTCGAAACTATCGACAGACTACGTGATCGGTTTGCTAATATGGTTGTGGGTGTGGTTAAAGAACTCAAGGCCCATCCTGGTGCAGATAAATTACGTTTGGCAGAAGTCGACATTGGTCGAGAAGTTGTTGAGATTGTCTGTGGTGGAAAAAATTTAGCTATCGGTATGCGTGTTTTAGTTGCTTTACCAGGTGCTCAGGTTCGCTGGCATGGTGAAGGCGAATTAATAACATTAGAGAAAGCCACAATTCGTGGCGTGGAAAGTTTTGGCATGATTTGTGCGCCTAGTGAAGTTGGTTTTGATAAAGCCTATTGTCCAGAAGGTGGTATTTGGGACTTAAGTGAGCTAACAGAAGCTAAGCCTGGTACAGATTTCGTAGGAGCGCTAGATATGGACGATGTTATTTTTGACATGGAAGTTACCTCTAATAGGCCAGATGCGATGTGTATTGTTGGGCTAGCTAGAGAAGCGGCTGCGGCAACGGGCGATAATTTTGAGTTTGATCTGCCGCTTTTACCCGAGGCTTCAGGAGATAAAAAATTAGAAGTTAATGTTAAAGATTCGGATTTATGTCCGCGTTATATGGCAGTAGTCATAGACGGCGTTCGCGTCGGGCCATCTCCAGCTTGGTTGCAAAAGAAATTATTATTAGCAGGACATCGACCAATCAATAACATAGTAGACATCACTAATTACATTTTGCATGAATACGGTCAGCCACTGCATACTTTTGACTATACAAAACTTACTGATCAAGAAATAAATATTCGTCGTGCAAAAGATGGTGAAAAATTTTTAGCCCTCGATGAAAAAGAATATGAGCTTACCAGCGACAATCTAGTTATAGCCGACAGTACAAGACCGGTGGCAGTTGCTGGAGTAATGGGTGGACAAGATTCAGGAACCTGGGATGGTACTACGACAATTGTCTTTGAAGCTGCAACTTTTGATCCAGTTTCAGTACGACGTACCTCACGAGCACTAAATTTGTATTCAGACTCACAGTTGCTTTTCGAAAAAGGTTTGTCTTCACAATCCCCGGCGATTGCTTTGGCTAAGGCCATTGAGCTTACATTGGAATTGGCTGGCGGTCAGGTGGCTAGTCGAATTTTTGATGAACAAAAAGAGGATTATAAACCACTTATTTTTGACGTGCGGCCAGACAAGATTCGCCAGCGTATTGGTGTAGAGATTAGTGACGAAGAAATTGAGCGTATCTTAACGACTCTGGGTTTTACATTGGATAAAGTTGAAGATCATTACCGGGCGACAGTTCCGTTTTGGCGTGATCATGACATAGAAGACGAAGTTGATTTTTCAGAAGAGGTGGCCAGGATGTATGGCTATGACAATCTACCGTCTGTTTTACCAAGTAGTCCGCCGCCAATCACCATGGAAGAACCAAGCGTTTTTTGGGAGCATTGGTTTAAGAATAAATTATCGTCCGCCGGTTATACTGAATTTTATAGTTATTCGTTTGTTAGCGCCCGCGATTTAGAAAAGTATGACCTCGATCCAGCAGAAGCAGTTAGTCTATTCAATCCGCTTTCTTCAGATTTGACGCACATGCGAACTTCTTTGATGCCGTCACTACTCAGTAGTATTGAGCTCAATCAGCGTGAAGTGTCACAAGATCAGGTTTTTGAACTTTCGCGAATTTACTTGCGTCAAGAAAATGATTTACCTGATGAGCGTCTAAATTTGACGATTAGCCATTTTGGTATCAACGATATTGAACAAGCTTTGCTTAAATTGAAAGGCGTTTTAGAAATGATTGCCGATCAAACTGGTTTTGATTTGTCTTTTGAGCGCGTTGAGGACAATATTAAATGGCACCCAACTCGTAGCGCTAAAATTTTGGCAGATGGTCAAGAAATTGGTATGTTGGGTCAGGTCGCTGAGGCTTATACCAAGGCTTTTGGCATTGACCGTCCAGTGGCTGCAGTTGAAATTGATTTAGAAAAATTAATCCCACGGCTAAAATTAACACGACACTACCAGCCAATTCCAGAGTATCCTGCCATTGTTCGTGATATTGCAGTTGGAGTAGAGGAGAAGACCGCTTTCTTTGAAATTGCGGAAACAATCAAGGAACAAAGCCCAATGATTGAATCAGTTATGATGGTAGAAGTTTACCGTGGTCCAGGATTAGCACATGACGTGAAAAGTTTGACCCTCTCGATAACTTTACGAGCTCCTAACAGAACACTTTCCTCAGAGGATGCTGATGAGGTGATGAATAGAGTTCGTGATACACTAAAAGAGAAGTTCCAAGCAGTGCTGCGTTAATAATTTGGCATTAATCTAATTTTTTATGGATCTCCAAGACTTTCTTTATATTGTCCTGGCTCTTTGCGCTATTCTTTTCACTTCTTTTTTATGTTGGTTTCTTTTTCAGATTATAATAATCGTCAGGAAATTGAATACACTCTTGAATGAAATCAAAGCTCAATTTGAGCGCATAGATGCTTCCTTGGGCTATATGAAAGAAAAATTTCATGAAAGCTCGGGTTACATGCAAACCTTGGCTGAGAATGTTAAAGCTTATATCAACCGCGCGATTGGGCGAGGGTAATCTTGGTTAAAATTATAATGACCCCCAGCACACGCGCGCGTGCCGGGGTCTTGAGCTTGGTAGGCTAGCAGATGGCTAGTCAGCCTTCTCGAGCAGTTGCATCAGACCGATGACTTGGTCGGGTTCGATCTTGAGCAGCCGGATGGCTGGGAGACGGTACAAAAAATCAAACTTAGTTTGTAGTAAACTAAGTTTACTGTGGATAACAATTTGAACTTTTTGTGTTTATTTGGTGAACTATATTTATAATATATTCCCCGATTGTGTATCAATACAATTGGGATTTTTTATTTTCTATGAGAAATATTACATTTTCGAAAAATCAAATTTATCATGTTTATAATCGCGGAGTTGATAAGAGAGATATTTTCAAAGACGAAAGAGATTTTTTACAATTTATTTTTACTATTAGTAGCAAACAAGAAACTAAGGATTTAAAATTAGTCGAAATTCTAGCTTATTGTTTGATGAATAATCATTATCACTTAGTGATTCGTCAGGTGGCCGAAGGAGGAGTCTCGAAATTCATGCATAAAATTGGGCTTTCGCATACAAAATACTTCAACGGAAGAACTGGCCGCACAGGTGCTTTGTTCGAGTCAACCTTTAAAGCTAGAGAGATTGAGAACGATAGTTATTTATTTCATGTTTTTAGGTATATACATCTTAATCCGTTGAAATATTTCATCCCTAATTGGAAAAGGGATGGAGTAAAAGATTTATATGCTGCTTTAGGTTTTTTAAAAAATTATCGTTGGTCTAGTTATAACCAGTTGTTTTCAGGTATGAAGGATAAAACAATTGCTGACGACAGACTAATTAGGGAGGAGTTTAAGACCTTAGCTGAATATGATAGTTTTCTAACAGACTGGATGAAATTTGGTTTTCCTAATAATCTCAAACTTAGTTTACAGTAAACTAAGTTTGTTGGGGATAAGTTTTGTTTATTTAAGTCTCTCTCGCCACGAGCAACGGTTTTTGGTAAGATGCGGATGCTTATGAATCCTAAGGATTTTGTTCACCTTCACGTGCATTCGCACTATTCGCTTTTACAGGCTCTACCTAGCCCCAAGGCGTTAGTTGAGCGTGCTCAGAGCCAAGGAATGCCTGCTTTAGCTCTAACAGACAATGGAGTTATGTATGGCGTGGTAGAGTTTTATCAAGCCTGTGAGGCAGCAGGAGTCAAACCAATTATTGGTATTGATATGTACGTGTCTCAAAATAGGATGACTGATAAACGTCCGCGAGTTGACGATAAATCTTACAGGTTACCGCTCATTGCCTACAATGAAGTTGGTTATAAAAATTTAATGCAGATTTCCACGGCTGGTTTTTTGGAAGGTTTTTATTATAAGCCACGAGTCGACAAGGAGTTTTTGAAAAATTTTAGTGATGGTCTGGTTGCATTTTCAGGATCATTGAACGGCGAAATCCCTCGAGCTTTGGCGCATAACGATACAGACAAAGCAAAACAACTAGTTAGTCAGTATCAAGAAATTTTTGGAGCTGATAATTTTTATTTGGAGTTAATCCATCATCCAGATTTTAGTGAACAAGTAGACATGAATAATGCTATTAAACAGTTGGCTGCCGATACTGGTTGCCAGCTGATAGTAACAAAAAATGTTTTCTATCTTGATCCAGACGATCGTGAAGGTTATGAAGCACAGTTGTGTATTATGCGTGGACGAACGATTGAGGATTTTCGCCAAACTAGTACAGAAGATGTTGATCTTTCATTTGGCACACCAGAAGAAATTTGTGAGTATTTTAAAGACGTACCAGAAGCACTTCAAAATACAAAAAAAGTTGCTGACATGGTGGATTTTAAAATGGATTTAGGCAATAATTATTTGCCGATTTTTCCCATGCCAGCAGGTAAGACCGATAATGAATATTTGTACGAGCTAGCTTTGGCTGGTCTGAAAAAGCGCTACAGTGATCCTTTGTCCCCGGAAGTATCAGAACGATTTGAATTTGAATTTGAAGTGATCAAGAAGATGGGTTATGCATCCTACTTTATCATCGTGCAGGATTTCGTTAACTTCGCTAAAGACAAAGGCATCTTAGTTGGTCCTGGACGTGGTTCAGCAGCTGGTTCTATCATTTCTTATGGCTTGCGAATTACTGATCTTGATCCTCTAAAATATGGTTTACTTTTTGAGCGATTTTTAAATCCTGATCGTGTCTCCATGCCTGATGTAGACATGGACTTTGCTGATTCTAGACGTGGTGAAGTAATGGATTATGTTACTGGCAAATATGGTAAAGACAAAGTTGCTGGCATTATTACTTTTGGGACACTTAAACCAAAAGCAGCAGTACGTGATGCTGCCAGAGTGCTAGGTCTTACTTTTCAAGAAGCCGACGTGATTGCTAAAGCTCTACCAGATCCAGTGCAAGGCCGTCACACGCCATTAAAAATAGCTATCGAAGAAGTACCGGATCTGCGCGAGTTGTATCGGTCAAATCCTATGGCTGGACGAACTATTGATCTGGCGATTAAATTAGAAGGCAACCCACGCCACGCTTCGCAGCATGCTTGCGGTATTGTTATAGGCGACATTCCGCTGGTGGAGCGAGCGCCGTTGCAACGCGGGCAAAGAGAGGACATGGAATATGTGACGCAATATTCTTTGAATTCTGCCGAGGCCGCCGGCTTGGTTAAAATGGACTTCTTGGGACTTTCTAACCTGACTGTTATTCAGGATGCACTAGATATTATTGAAGCTGTTCATGGTGAAAATATTGATATAGGAGCTGTTCCACTGGATAACGAAGCTACTTTTAAGCTATTGGGTCGTGGAGAGACAACAGGTGTGTTTCAGTTGGAGTCAGATGGAATGAAACACTACATTCGCGATTTACAGCCAACCGAATTCGAAGATATCGTGGCTATGGTTTCGCTTTATCGACCAGGTCCGTTGTCAGCTGGTATGGTGCCACAGTACATCAATCGTAAGAATGGTCGCGAAAAAGTTAGATACGATCACCCGAAGATGAAGGAGATCTTGGAGGAGACTTACGGGGTTACTATTTATCAGGAGCAGATCATGAGGATTTCTCGTGTCTTGGCTGGTTTCACTGCTGGTCAAGCTGATACGCTGCGAAAAGCCATGGGTAAGAAAAAGCATGACGTGTTGGAAAAGATGTTTGATGATTTTATTTCTGGTTGTGTTGCTAATGGAGTACCAGAAAAAACTGCCAAGAAGATATGGACTGACTGGGAAGGTTTTGCAGACTATGCATTTAATAAATCGCATGCCGCTTGCTATGCAATGATTTCTTATCGCACAGCTTACTTGAAGGCTCATTATCCAGCCGAATTCATGGCTGCTCTCATGAACTCTGATATTAATTCTATCGATCGTATTACTATTGAGGTTGAAGAATGTGAGCGCATGGGGCATAAGGTTCTGCCTCCAGATGTCAACGAATCATTTCCAGGATTTGCTGTAGTACCGAATACAAAAAATATTCGTTGGGGTCTCTCAGCTATTAAAAATTTTGGTGAAGAGGCGGCTAGAGTGTTAGTTAAAGAAAGAAAAGAAAATGGTGTTTACAAAGACTTAGGTGACTTCTTGAGTCGAGTGCCATCACCGAGTTTGAATAAAAAATCATTGGAAGCTTTAGCCAAGGGCGGTGCATTAGATAGATTTGGTGACCGCTCACAACTTATCCAGAATCTTGATCAGTTATTGCAGTTCTCCAAACAAATGCAAAAGGATGCAGCACAAAATCAGATTTCTATGTTTGATTTTTCATCAGATATTTCTGAGCAACGTTTACAACTGCGCCAGGGGATACCTATTGCTAAAGGTCAATTGCTTTCGTGGGAAAAAGAACTTTTGGGTATTTATGTTTCAGCTCATCCAACGCATGATTTTCCAAAGGGATTATTAGATAACGTAACAATGTGCAATAACATTAGCGAGTTGGAAGATGGAAAAATGGTAAGGGTTGCTGGAGTGATTATCGATGTTAAACAAATTTTAACCAAAAAGAATCAACAGCCAATGGCCTTTGTAAAAGTTGAAGATGGTTTTGGACAAACTGAAACTGTTGTTTTTCCTAAGCTCTACACCAGTGTACGAAATTTTATTGTTCCAGATACCTTGGTGGTTATCTTTGGCAAAGTATCTGTTCGTGAAAGAAACGATCAAGAAGAACATTCTATTCTTGTGGATAAAGTAGTGCCATTTGCTGAGAAAGATATTGCTAAAGTCGCTCGTGCTTTAGAGACAAACATTTGGCCAGAATATGGTTTTAATGAAGAACCTGAAGACAATCTAGAGAGCCGAGGGTTAGAAGTAAGGGTTCCAGAGCGACCATCACACGAGCTGATCGTTAAAATGCGAGAGCTATTTAAGAGTCATCCTGGTCACGAATTAGTCTATCTTGTGGTACAATCAGGGGAGAAAGAGAGAAAAATTGCTACTGAGTATTCGGTTGAGAAGAGCCCAGAATTATTGGAACAACTCAAAGCTTTAATTGGAAATTAGAATTTCTTTTTTAAAAAGTGTACAATAGGAGGAACTATGGCAACAAAACCAACACTCAAGACCGGACACTTTGCTGATGCAGAGCAAAAACCAATGTCTCGCGGTCTTCGAATTTATCAAAAGATTGCAATTCTTTTTGTCTTTGTAGCACTCTTTTTATTACTAGCTGTACTTTATTTATCAATTTCCCATGCCACGATTACTATTGTTCCAAATACACAGGTTGTAAGTTCTACAGTTTCTGCTGAAGTGGCTACTAATGCTTCCGCCGTGGGACAGATTGAAGGTTTGGTGATTCAAAAAAGTGTTGCTCAAGCAAGAGAATTCTGGTTGCCATCAGAAGGTGCTACAGCAATAGAAGCTAAGGCAGGTGGTATGGTTTCCTTGATCAATGAGTCTGGGGTTGATCAACCTTTGGTAGCAACAACACGACTGCTTTCCGAAGAAGGAGTTTTGTTTAGAATCGATGAAGCAGTTGTTGTACCGGCTAATGGGCAAATCGAAGTTATGGCTCATGCAGACCAGCCAGGTATTTCGGGCGAGATAGGACCAACTCAATTTACTATTCCTGGTTTAGCAGAATCAAAACAGGCAGAGATTTACGCCGTTAGTGTTGAAAAGATGGCTGGCGGGGTTTCTTACAAGCGTGTTGTTTCGCAAAGTGATCTTGATGAAGCTGGTAATACTTTAGCTGATGAGATTTTGGAAAATACTAAGGAGCTTTTGCGTAGCGAGGCAGAGGGAGCTGGATTTACAGGTGAAGTATTTAGCATAGAAGCAGTAGAGAAGAAAAGCGATACTGA
>JAHISC010000059.1 GCA_018818445.1 Patescibacteria group bacterium
AAAATTCAACTGACAAACGGTGTTAATCCGCGCGATTTAAAAGCCAGGTTGGCTGCAACTGTAGTAGCGATGTACTACGACGAAGCAGCAGCTATCAAAGCTGGAGAAAATTTCGAAGCTATTTTTCAGCAAGGAGCCATGCCAGACAAAATGCCCGAACATCGTGTAGCCGAAGAAGCTTCCATTGTTGATGTGCTTGTTTTTGTTGGATTAGCCAGTTCAAAAAGTGAAGCCAGAAGGCAAATTGAACAGGGCGCAGTAAAAGTTGATGGTGTTCGAGTTGATTCTATCGATACTAAAATTCAAGGATCAGTCGAAGGGTTGATTTTACAAAAAGGTAAGCGACACTTTGTTAGGTTGGTAAAATAATATGTACACAAAAGATTCTGCAATTCAAGAAGTTATTACTGCTTTAAAAAAAGCTATTGGTAAGGGTTTTGAAGTTACAGTTGATATGCTGGAAACGCCGCCAGACTCTAAGCTTGGTGACATTGCTTTCCCAGTTTTTGAGTTAGCTAAAGGAAAAGAAAGAAATCCAACCGAGATCGCTACAGAATTAGCAGCCAAGATTGGGCCAGGAAAATATATTACTAAGATCTCTTCTGCCGGGCCTTATGTTAATTTTACTTTTGCCCTAACGGTTGTTACTGAGGAAGTTATAAAGCAAGTTGCTAAGATGAAAAAAACTTATGGTAATTCAAAAACCGGGGAAGGCAAGAATGTTTTAGTTGAGTATGCTCAGCCTAATACTCACAAAGAGTTTCATATTGGGCATGTTCGCAATGCTGTGCTCGGGCAAGCAGTTGTTAATGTGATGGAAGCTAATGGTTACAAAGTTATTGCAGCGTCCTACATTGGAGATGTTGGTGCGCATGTAGCCAAGGCTCTTTGGGGTTTGAAAAAGTTCATGAGTGATGAAGAAATCAAAGACATTCCAAAAAATGAAAGAGCTAAAAAGTTGGGGGAGATTTATACCAAAGCAACACAGTTTGTTGACGAGCATGAGAAGGCTAAGTTGGAGATCGCTGAAGTTCAGCAAAAGTTGGAAGCCGGAGAAGAGCCTTGGCACAAGCTTTGGAAAGAGACTCGTGAATGGAGTTTGCGCGAATTTAAAAGTATTTTTGAGGAGTTGAATGTTGCACCAGATGTTTGGTATTTTGAAAGTGAAGTGGAAAAGAAGGGCAAAGTCTTAGTTAAAAAAATGTTGACTAAAGGTATTGCAAAGAAGAGCGAAGGAGCCACAGTGGTTGATTTGGCAGATGAAGATCTAGGCATTTTCCTGATTCTCAAGTCTGACGGATCCAGCCTCTATGCCACTAAAGACTTGGCTTTAGCTTTTGAAAAGGACAGGAAGTTTGATCCTGATCGTCAAATTTTTGTAGTTGATGTGCGTCAGTCTCTCTATTTTCAGCAATTATTTGCAACTTTGCGTAAGCTGGAATATACCAAAAAGTTGACCCACTTAGCTTATGACATGGTCAATTTACCAGAAGGAGCAATTTCTTCTCGCAGCGGCAATATTGTTCGTTATGAGGATGTACGTGATGCAATGGTTCTAAAATTAGTTGAGGAGACACAGAAACGTCACGAAGATTGGAAAGAAAAAGAGGTGACTGAAGTTGCCAAGACAATCGCTTTGGGCAGTATGATTTTTATGATGCTGCGCCAAGATCCAAAGTCAATTATTACTTTTGACATGGAAGAGGCGCTATCCTTCGAAGGTTTTACTGGGCCATATTTGCTCTATACCATTGCTAGAATTGAGAGTATAAAAAAGAAAGCTGGCATGAAATCTAAAGTTGAAGCAAAATTGTTGACCAACAGGTTGGAGCACGAACTGATTCGTCGATTGGCTAATTATCCAGATTTAGTGCAAGATGTTGGAGCACATTTTCAAGTATCTTCAATTGCTCAATGGGCTTTTGACACAGCAAAATTATTTGCAGAGTATTATCACGAGATCCAGATTATCGATGAAAAGAATCAAGAATTAACGCAAGCTCGTTTGGCTCTGGCTGAATCTGTGGGACAGGTACTAAAAAATTCAATGCATCTTCTAGGTATAGATGTTCTGGAAGAGATGTAGTGACTTCAATAATTTCAAAAATAAAAATTAATAAATATGTCAAAAACAAACGGACAAGAAACAGTCATCGCGCAAGGCGTGCGTGTGGAGGGTGATTTTAAGAGCCAAGGAGATGTTATTATCGAAGGTGAGGTAGCAGGTAATATTCAAACTGCCGGGGATTTACGCGTTGGTGAGCAATCAAAGATTAAGGCCGATGTGGTAGCTAATAATGCCGTTGTCTCCGGAGAGATTCGCGGCAACATGCAGGTAGGAGGACGGCTTGAATTAACTCAGTCGGCTCAAGTGATCGGCGACATTACGGTTGATACTCTGTCCGTAGCCCCAGGTGCGCAGATTAACGGCAAAATCACTATGGATGGCCGCGGCGTTGAAATGCCTAAGGAAGAGAGTGAAACCTAAAGTTGTTTAGTTTTTTAACTCCATGTACTACTACGTTTACGACGAATTTGTTCAAGACCAGAAGTTTGAACGCGATTTAGCGCTTATCGAGACGCGTTTAACAGACCTTGGTATTAGTGGCAAGATTGCCAGGCTTGCTCTTTTTCGCGATGCTACTGAATTAATCCAAGACGAAGTAAAAAAGGGTGCTAGTACAGTGGTAGCAGTAGGTAATGACATGACTTTGCGTAAAGTGATTGATGCAGTGGGAGATTCGGGTGTGGCAATTGCCATTGTCCCACTTGGTAGCAATGATAATAAAATTGCTTCGCTACTTGGGGTTCCACGTGGCGTAGAAGCCTGTGACGTACTCTCAGCACGTATTATTGAGGAATTGGATGTCGGTGTAGTTAATGGTCGCCGGTTCTTAAATGAATTACATTCAACTAATGTTGTTGGCGTGAAGATTAATTGCGACGGTCAATATGATTTGTCGCCAATGCGCAAGAGCGTTTTAGAAGTTAGGAATTTAGCTGATGCAGATGATGAAGTGCCGGCGGCTAAACCAACAGATGGAAAATTAGAAATTGTTTTGCGCACGCCAAGTAAAAGCTGGATTAAGAGTAAGACAGGTGTGACCTTAGTGCCAGTTGGTCATGCAACTATCAGTTGCGACGCACCGATTCAGATTTCAATTGACGGGGAATTATTCGAAGGTGAGGAATTTCATATAGAAGTGATACCTAATAGACTCAAAGTAGTGACAGGTAGAGAAAGGAAGTTTTGAGAAACAAAAAACTCGCAGCAAACTGCGGTTTTTTTGTACCATTGGTGCGCGAGAGAGGACTCGAACCTCCACGGGCAATATGCCCACCAGCCCCTCAAGCTGGCGCGTCTACCATTTCGCCACCCGCGCATGAATTGTGGAGGGACTATAAAGCTTTTTCCCGGCTTTGTCAATGTTACACCTTGACTAATGGAGGTTGAGATGATATTATCTTGGCACAATTTGTTGCCTTTTGTTGCGAGTGGAAGAACTTGACGCAGCGCAATGTACCAAATTCATAGCGAGCATTAGGCGCGCTTAGCTCAGTTGGTTAGAGCATCTCGTTTACACCGAGAGGGTCGGGGGTTCGAGTCCCTCAGCGCGCACCATCCCACTTCGCTCCTAACGGAGCTTCGAGGGACTACAAAAGATCGTCGATTCACTCGGCGGTTTTTTGTTTTTGTGGCATACTAGTACTCAGTATGAGCGGAGTATTAAGAGTTATTATTGGCATCGTAGTTTTATTAGTTGGCGCTTCCATGGTTTATAAGACTCCATGGTATCTTGGTATTCTCGGGCGAGTTTATTGGGCTGAGCGTAATTTTGGCTCAGGAGGTACCAGAACTTTCTACAAACTGATGGGCGTTGGTGTTAGTATTATTGGTATGATTGTTATTGCTGACCTTTGGGAACAGATTATTGGCGGGTTTATTATTAATATTTTTACGCCTTGATATGAGTGCTGGAAGAACACTGCTCGATGCCTTTAATATTTTACAGCAAGCTGGTATTGAAAACGGTCATCATCTTGTTGATTTTGGTATTGGAAACAGTGGACATTTTTCTCTGGCAGCTTCTAGATTGGTTGGCGTTCGTGGAAAGATTTATGCAGTCGATATCATGGAAGAAATGTTAAGGACTTTTGATAAACGTTGTGCTATGTATGGCCTGACAAATATTATGTCAGTTCATGGAGATTTTGAAGGAGTAGATAGACCGTTACCAATCGAGAGTGAGAGTGTTGATTTTGTAACCTCTGTACTAAATGCGGCTTGTGTAGAAAATTTTCAATTCTTAGCAATGGAAGCTCATAGACTATTGAAGCCTCAAGGTAAATTATTGATTATTGATTGGAAACCAGAGGTTTGGCATCCTATTGCTCCACCTAAACACTTACTACGAAGCATCTATGAGGCCAAACAAGAATTATTGAACACTGGGTTTACTCAGATCAATGAGGTTCGTATTGGCAGGCATCATTGGGGTTTACTTTTATCTCACGCTTGACCTTTCTGACTACTTTAGCTAAACTTTTCAAAAATAAATATGGATTTTTCACCACTAGCATCACTTGATTTCTGGTTCAATCTTACCCCACACGCTTTGTCACCAGGAATCGATCGAGGATTTTTTCTTTTTTTCGGAGGCCTGATTATCGCAGGAGCAATTGCTAAAATCATTATGCGGCAAAAGAGAGCTGATCGTTATTTGGCTAGAGCCTATAAAATGGTTAGTCAATGTTTGATGATGATGGGTGCCCTAGGGATGCTTCTATTCTTTTTTACCTATGAAGAAATTTATCTGCTAGGAGCACGCTTTTGGTTTATAGTTTGGGGTCTTGGTTCGATCGTCTGGATATACTCCATCATTCGTTACGCCAGAGTAACTATTCCTAAATTACGCACTAGAGATCTTGAAAAAAATAAGGAGAACGAATATTTGCCTCGTAGCAATCGACGCTAGTTATGCCAGACGTAAGGCGGTTATTTGGTAACCGGGGAGAGGATAGGGCAGCAGCATTTTTGAAAGCTCTTGGTTACAAAATTTTGGCTCGTCAGTTCAATACCAGGTTTGGAGAAATCGATCTTATTGCCCAAGATGGCGATGAGATCGTTTTTGTTGAAGTTAAAGCTCGACGATCAGTAGATTTTGGATATCCAGAAGAGTCAGTGACAAAAAAGAAGTTAGAGAAAATTGAACGTGTTGGTGAATGGTATTTAAAGCAGCGAAATTTAGAATACGCACCGTTTAGAATTGATGTCATCGCTATTGAAGATGATTTATTACAACCAAAAATTCATCACATCAAAGCCGTTGGTGAGAGTTAAAAAAATCAAAGCTTAGCTTTCCAAAGCTTAGCTTCCGGTGGAAAAGTGCTTGACAAATAATAGTCTTATGCTATAGTCCTGCCATTGAATGTATCTCGGCTGATGGCCGAGATTCTTTCTTAAAACGTCCAGAATCACCGCATCTGTCGCGTTGCAACTGCGAAATTATTCTTCGCCGTACGCTCCAGTACGGCTCAGAAAATTACTTGTTGCGCCGCAACATATACGGCAATTCTGAACGTTTTAGCCAGACATTCAATACATAACATAATTTTTTACAAACTATGTCTTCAGATATTGAACAAGCCATTCGGCAGATCTGCGATGAAAAAGGTCTGTCTTATGAAGCAGTAATCGAAACTATCGAAGCTGCCCTTGGTGCCGCTTATCGTAAGGATTACGGCAACAAGATGCAAAACCTTGAAGCAGAATTCGACCCGTCAACCGGCGGTGTCAGACTTTTTGATGTAAAAACAGTAGTAGACGATGTAGATCCTGAAGAACTAGAAAAAATGCAAACTCGCCAAGCCGAGGAAGCAGCAGCGCGTGAAGCAGAAAATGCAGCCGAGAATTTTAGACCTCGCCGAAAATTCGAGGAAGATGAATTAGATGGAGATGATCAAGTGGAAGGAGAAAATGAAATCACTTTCAATCCTAAGACCGAGATCATGTATTCGGATGCTAGAGTTTTGAAGTTGGATGTAAAAATTGATGATATTATTCGTACCGAGCTTCCTTTGCCTGGTGAATTTGGACGTATGGCAGCGATGACTGCAAAACAAGTAATCACGCAAAAGTTGCGCGAAGCTGAGCGTGAAATTGTCTTTGGTGAATTTAAGGAGCAAGAAGGTGAAGTCTTGATAGGTACAGTTCAGCGTCGTGAAGGTCGTGTTGTTTTGGTAGATCTTGGCCGAACTACCGGAATCTTATTACCAGAAGATCAGGTCAGAAGTGAACAATATAACTCAGGCGACAGAATAAAAGTACTTGTTCGCGAAGTTTCTTTGGGGACTCGTGGTCCGCAGATTCTCCTATCACGTTCTAGTGAAGAGTTGGTTCGCATCTTATTTGATTTAGAGATTCCAGAAATTTCGGAAGGCACAGTAGAAATCAAAACTATTGCCAGGGAGGCCGGTGCACGTTCAAAAGTAGCAGTGCATTCAACAGATAATTCAATCGATCCAATCGGTGCTTGCATTGGTCAGCGTGGTATTCGGATTCAAACGATTATTAACGAACTTGGTGGTGAAAAAATAGATATTATTGAATGGAGCGATGATCCACGTGCATTTATAACTAACGCGCTTGCACCAGCCAAGGTTACTGAAGTTGAGATAAATACAGAAGAAAGTTCAGCGATAGCTTTAGTAAATGGTGATCAACTCTCATTAGCTATTGGTCGCGGTGGGCAAAACGTCAGATTGGCTGCAAAATTAACTGGTTGGAAATTATCAGTTAGAGATGAAGGTGGAGATAATAAGGAAGAGGAAGAATTGGTAACTGATGAACCAGAAGTTGTAAAAGAAGAAATTGAAGACCACAATGAAGACATTAAAGAAGATGAAGAATAAATATGTTGGGGGAAATTTATACAACGATTCTATTTCAGCCGATCTATAACCTGCTAGTTTTTTTCTACGATACTTTACCGTTTCACGATATTGGTATCGCCATTATTCTAGTCACCCTTATTGTTAAAGGTATTCTTTTCCCGTTGACTTTCAAATCATTAAAGTCACAGAAAGAAATGCAAGAGATACAGCCAAAGATCAAAGAAATTCAGGCTAAGTATAAGGATGACAAAGAAAAGTTAGCAAGTGAATTGATGGCAGTTTATAAGAATCATAATGTTAATCCGCTAGCTTCTTGTTTTCCTTTGTTGATTCAGCTGCCAATTTTTATTGCATTGTTCCAAGTTTTAAGAACCGGTCTTGGTGAGGTGCAAGGAGATCTTCTTTACTCATTTGTTTCTAATCCAGGGGCGATAGATCCTATGTTCTTCGGATTTATTGACTTGTCAGTAATTTCGATCCCTTTTGCAATTTTAGCAGCCATAGCACAATACTTCCAAGCTAAGAAAACCATGGCTAGACGGCCAGCTAAAGAAGTGCGTTCGTCAGCCGGAGCTCAAGATGAGGACATGATGGCCAACATGAACCGAATGATGCTTTACTTTATGCCTATCATGACCTTGGTGATTGGTTGCACTTCACTCCCTGGCGGTGTGATGCTGTACTGGATGGCTACAACAGTTCTGACAATTGTCTTATATTCAATCTTCTTACCAAAGAAAAAGGATTTAGAGGATAATAAAAGCAAAGAGCTTGCAACAAAAGAGTAGAACAGTCAATGAGAACGAGGTATTCACCTCGTTCTTTAATTATAGTCAGATTTTCGATACAATACGGAGGCATATGAAAGCAAAAACTTGGTTTAATATTGGCGTCACGATTTTAACTTTTTTGATCGGGCTAGCTGTTCTTATTTTTTTAATCTGGCAAGAAGGACCCGAATCAGTTGAAAAAAATATAGTCGCTTTTGGCTTGTTGCCGATTATTGGATTTGTCTGTATTTCGCTGGCTAATTTTACACTTTATAGTTTGCGCTGGCAGATTATTCTCAATTCACATTTACCAAAAGAGAAACACATTCCGCTTCATAAAATGTACATGCATCGTTTGGCTGGTTTTGCTATGAGCTATTTAACTCCAGCAGCACAGGTTGGCGGGGAACCTGTGCGTATTGCCATGGTTTCGACTGAAGGAGTTTCCATTAGGGCAGCAACCAGTTCAGTGGTTTTGGATATTGCTTTCGAGCTCTCAGCCTACATAGTTTTTATTTTAGCTGGTGTTTTGCTGGCGATCTGGGAAGGCTTGGGGGATAGCAATTCTTTTCTTATCATTGGAGCTGGACTTTTAATCTTACTTATCAGCCTGGTATCTTTTTTTGCTGCCATGGCTTATGGCAAAGGCTTTTTTTCTAATATATTTAGTTTGTTAGGCTTGAGAAGATTTAAACGTCTTCAAGCGATCGATCGCGGTATCCGTGATAGTGAGCATTTAATGGCTGAATTCTTGGCCGGCAAACCAAAGCGTCTAATTGTTGTCTCATTGCTTTCTTTAGCAGTAATTAGTTTCAGGATTATAGAAGTTTTCTACATTGCTTACTTCTTTGGAGTAAATTTAGATTTTGGTAGCGCGTTTCTAGTTGGGACTTTGCCTGGTATTGCCTTGCTGCTGCCGGTTCCTGCTGGACTTGGTATTTTTGAAGGAGGTTTTTCGGCTGTTTTCAGCCTTTTAGGCATTCCTTTGAGCGCTGTCGCTTTTGCTTTAATCATCAGAATCCGCGACGCCATTTTCATTTCTTTGGGAGTTATGTTTATATTAAGTAAAGGACGTGCCTTTGTTGAGAGGAGGATTTTGAAAAGAAAATAATTTGTGGCTAATTCCCTTGAAAAAGACATCTTTCGAACTCTAGCCTATTTTTCGTACTTTACTTATCCTTTAACCTCATTTGAGATTTGGAAATGGCAGTTAGATCCAGAAATGCCGCGTTCTTATGAGGAGATTACCAACGCTTTAGAAAATTCCACTTGGTTAGCTAATTTTTTGGCGTATAAAGATGGTTTTTGGGGAGTGTATTGGAAAACAGTTCCAATTGAGGAGCAGATTGCAGAAAGGCACCGTAGAAATATCAATGCTTTTGCCAAACATAGAAAGCTTAAAAGAGTTTTAAAATATTTATCTCGCATACCCTGGGTAAAGGGGATTGCGATTTGTAATACTTTGGCCTGGCATCACACTGAACCGCGCAGTGATATCGATCTTTTTCTAATTGTCGACGACAGGCGAGTGTGGAGTACTAGATTATTTGCTGTAGCGCCTCTAGCTTTACTTAGTCAGCGGCCCGGAGAAACTATTGAGGACCCGATTGATATTAGTTTTTTTGTTACTGAGGCATCAATGAATCTTGAACATTTAAAAATTACAAATGATGATCCATATTTGGCTGTTTGGACCAGGTCGCTTTTACCAGTTTATGGTAAAGATCTACTTTGGGATATGTGGCGCGCCGAAAATAGATGGTCAGAAAAGACAGTCCCGGCTGCAGCATGGCGCCGAGGTTCGTTGAGGCTTACTAATAAGAAAAAATCAAAGTGGCGCATTCCAATCTCTGAAGCATTTGCCCGTCAACTACAACTCAAACGTCTACCAGAGGAGCTGCGCGACTTAGCTAATAAAGATTCTAGAGTGGTAGTTGCGGATCACATTTTAAAATTTCATAAAAATGATCGACGGCAGGAAATTCAGAACGCTCTTATTGAAGCTATGAAACTATGCGAGATATAATTATTAAATGGTTTATTCCAGGGATTGCTTTCTTGCTACCCTGGCAAACGCGTTGGATTTTCGGTGGAGCAGAAATTGTTGGCCAACCTTTTGAATTTGGTATTTATAGTTTGTACGCGATTGAATTACTAATTTTTCTCATATTTCTTGCTTTAGGTAGATTGCAAATCCGCCAGGAGTACAGACTTTCATTATGGCTGGCTGGTCTAGTTCTAGTTGTTTCAGCTTTGTCTTTTATTGTTGCAGAAAATAGTATTTTGTCATTGATTCAATGGATGCATTTGGCAGTTGCTCTATTGTTTTTTGTAATTTTGCTCGATCATCGAGTCTCTATAAAGAGAGTTTTTACTGGTTTTGTGCTTGGTTTGGTAATCCCATCTTTGGTTGGGATTTTCCAGTTTTTTTATGGCTCATCTGCCGCCTCTACGATTCTAGGTATAGCGGAGCGTGATGCTGCTCGTTTAGGTGACTCAGTTATTGAGTATCAGGGCGGAAGATTCTTAAGAGCTTACGGTAGTTTTTCGCACCCAAATATCTTTGGCGGTTATCTAGCCGTGGCTTTGGCCGGTATTATTGGTTATTGGGATAAGTTAAAAACAAAAACGACTATTATTTTATCTGGCATTGTTGGTTTTATTATTTCCTTTGCTTTTATTTTGACTTTTTCACGCTCAGCCTGGTTAGGTCTGGGTTTGGGGTTACTAGTTGGGACGATTATCCTAGCCTTTAAAAATAAAGCTAGAGCAAAAATGATTGTCGTGCCTCTGAGCCTTATCTTGATTGGTTTGGCGGTCTTAGGTTCAGCTGGTAGATTAAATTTTTCTTCCTCGTTTGAATCTCGATCAATCGAGGAGCGTATTGTACAGTATCAAGAATTTCCAGTAGTAATTGGTAGAGAGGTAATTTTAGGACAAGGTATTGGAAATTATACTCTGGCCATTGCCGATGTTTTTACTGATCGTGAGTGGTGGCAGTATCAGCCAATTCACAATGTATTGTTGCTAATTATGGGCGAGATTGGTTTGATCGGATTGTTGTGTGTAATTTTGTGGGCAGCATCAATCGATAAAATTAACTTTGCCAGGTTTCCTGAGCGCCAAGCAGTCACAGCCTTTATGATGGGCAACATTTTGTTATTAATCGTCTTTTTTGATCACTATTTGTGGTCAAACTGGTCTGGTTTGGCTCTGGTGGCTCTGGTTATGGCCGCGACGCTAAGATTAGGCGAAGAATACTAGTTTATTTATTTTATTTAGCACTCCTTGACAGGAGACTGCCAATTCTTTAAACTTGCCACGAACTAAAAATAATAAAGTTGTTCAAAATATGAACCTAAGACCAATCACAGATCATCTAGTTTTAAAAACTATTGACCAAGAAACAACCACTGCGTCTGGGATCATCATTCCAGAAACCGTTGACAAGGAACGTCCAGAGAAGGGAAAGGTTGTGGCTGTAGGACCTGGCCGTGTTAGTGATCAAGGAACTCGTTTGCCACTCGAGATTAAAGTTGGCGACACCGTAGTTTTTAAAAAATATGCGCCCGATGAGGTTAAAATTGATGGTGAAAAATATTTAGTAATCAAAGCAGACGATGTAATGGCCGTGATTGAGTAGTCGCACCCTGTAACCTTAAACCCTTTAAAGATATGTCAAAAAAAATTACTTTTCATGAAGATGCTCGTAAGGCCATTAAGTCTGGAATCGATCAGCTGGCCGATGCCGTCAAAGTTACCTTGGGTCCTAAGGGACGCAACGTAATTATTGAGCGTAGTTATGGAGCCCCAATGGTCACTAAAGATGGAGTCACTGTGGCCAAAGAAATTGAGCTAGAAGACAGGCTAGAAAATATTGGTGCAGAATTAGTTAAGGAAGCTGCTTCCAAGACTGCCGATGTTGCCGGTGACGGTACAACAACTGCAACGGTTTTAGCCCAGGCTTTAGTTGAAGAAGGTTTGAAATTAGTTGCTTCTGGCATTGATCCTCAGGCGCTGCGACGCGGGATCGAAAAGGCAGTGGAGAAGACTGTCCAGGAAATTAAAGCTTTAGCTCAGCCTGTTCATGGCGAGGCTATTAAACAAGTTGCTTCTATCTCAGCTAACGACAAGACTATCGGTGATGTGATTGCCGAAGCAATGGATAAGGTTGGTGAAAACGGTGTGATTACTATTGAAGAAGGTCAGTCCTTTGGAGTCGAAGTTGAAGTTGTAGAAGGAATGCAGTTTGACAAAGGTTATCTTTCTCACTACATGGTGACCAATTCAGATCGAATGGATGCCGAATATGAAGACGTTCCGGTGTTGGTGACTGATCAAAAAATTAGTTCAGTACAGACTTTACTGCCAATTTTAGAAGCCATTGCTAATACTGGTAGAAAAGATTTAGTGATTATTGCCGAAGAAGTTGATGGCGAGGCTTTGACTACATTGGTTGTTAATAAGTTGCGCGGTGCTTTTAATACACTGGCAATTAAGGCACCAGGATTTGGTGAACGTAAGAAAGAGATTTTAGAAGATATTGCTATTGTTACCGGTGCTACTTTAATAAGTGAAGAAACAGGTTTAAAACTCGATACTATCGAGCTCACTCATCTTGGCAAAGCTCGCAAAGTTATCTCTACCAAAGATTCGACAACAATTATTGAAGGAGCTGGTGAACGTCAAAAGATTGATGCTCGAGTAGCCCAAATTAAGCAACAAATAGAAAATACAACTTCTGAATTTGATAAAGAAAAATTTACAGAGCGATTAGCTAAACTTGCTGGCGGTGTAGGAATCATTAAAGTTGGTGCAGCTAGTGAGGTTGAGATGAAAGAAAAGAAACATCGTATTGAGGACGCAGTAGCAGCAACTAAAGCAGCTATTGAAGAAGGTATTGTGCCTGGCGGTGGCGTAGCTTTGATCAGAGTACAAAAATCATTGGATGATTTATACATGATTACAGAGAGCAGAGATAAAGAAGAGGCTTTAGGTGTAAAGATTTTGAGCAAGTCTCTCGAATCGCCTTTGCGACAAATTGCAGAAAACGCTGGTGCCAAAGGTGATGTTGTAGTCGAGCGTATTAAGATGCAAACTGGGTCATATGGCTTTAACGCTGCTACTGGTCATGATGAAAATGATATGGTTGCAGCTGGTATTATTGATCCAGCAAAAGTAACACGCTCAGCAGTTCAAAATGCTGCTTCGATTGCTATAATGGTTTTAACTACAGAAGCAGCGATTACTGAAAATCCAAAATCAGAATCAGAGACACCAACAATGCCTGGAGGAATGGGCAGCATGATGTAGGTTTGGCACAGATCACATAAATAAAAACAAGACCCCGCCGGCCGATCACACGTTGTTAACAAACAACGTATATCGGTTACGACAGGGTAGGCTAGCAGAACTTGGTGATTGCTAGGAGCTCTTCGATTCGGTCGAAGTAGATGCGTGCTGTGGAGTATTGCGAACTACCCTCGCTGTGCTGCAATACGCCGTCATTACGACAAGTCCCGAGAATGTACTCCCATTCTGGTCGAGTGATAAGTCCGGAGCTCATCAAATCTCTCCCAAGTTTGTTGATGAGTACTATCTCTCGATTTTTGTGATTCCTCTTCAGGTACTTGAGGAACTCCTCGTAGCAACGCCGTCGTTTTTTTCTAATCCTGAATTTTGGCGAAGCTCCATGTAAACGGAAGCGAGCGATTTCACCCTTCTTGGCTACCTCGACCAAGAAAATGATGTCATCTACGAGAAAGCTAAGAACCAAGGCCACAATAGATTCAGCTAAGTCCGGTGTCATGGTTCCGGGCTGTGCGACCTGCAAACGGTCAAAGCGTTGACCATTATTTTCTATGTAAATCAACGCACCATCTTCTACTAGAGAGATTCGAACTGAACCATCTTTGTGAAATGCGACGCGTAGACGCACGAGTTCTTGCCTCGGGACTGTGACACCGTTTTTAAAAATAAGCTTCATCACGTACCTCTTTTTGTGACTTATAAAACTACTTCATATTGGGTAATAAGTCAATATTGACCAAAGGCCACGAACCTCGTACACTGGCGTTATGACTGCTATTTTGACTGACTTGGCAGAGATGCAAGAGCGGGTAGAAAAATCCTGGCAAATTTTGAATTTGGATAGCTTAGCAGAAAAGTTAGAACAACTTGAACAAAAAATGTCTGCAACTGATTTTTGGAAAAATCAGGATGAAGCTAAGCAGGTTTCACAAGAGTCAGCTGAAATTAAATCAGAGCTCGAGGCTTGGAAAAATCTTAGAAATGAAATAAAGGATTTGTTAGAGATTATTTCTCTGGCAGAAAAAGAGGGCAATGAAGGAGTTTTGATCGACTCACAAAATCAGGCCAAAGAGCTAGAAAAAAAACTGCGGACTATGGAACTCTCCACGCTTTTTTCTGGCGCTCATGATAACAGCAATGCCATAGTTTCTGTTCATGCCGGTGCCGGTGGCACTGATGCGATGGATTGGGCGGGGATGCTAACTAGGATGTATTTTCGTTTTGCTGAGAAAAAAGGTTGGCAAGTGGATGTCTTGGAAGAATCACCCGGAGAAGAGGCTGGTTATAAGAGTATTACGTTCTCTATCACTGGTCGTAGAGCTTATGGCTACTTGAAGAGTGAAGCTGGAGTGCATCGGTTAGTTCGTATTTCTCCATTCGATGCGGAAAAGATGCGTCATACTTCTTTTGCACTGGTTGAAGTTCTGCCTGAGCTCGATGAAATTTTTGAGCGTCAACTAGAGATTGATCCAAAGGATTTACGTATTGATACTTTCATGTCTTCGGGTAAGGGCGGTCAAAGTGTCAACACTACTTATTCTGCTGTTCGCCTTACTCACGTACCAACCAATATTGTGGTTACTTGTCAGAACGAACGTTCACAAAGTCAGAATAAGGATACGGCCATGAAAGTTTTAAAAGCACGTTTATTCCAGCGTATGCAGGAAGAGCGAGCAGATAGACTGGAAGAATTGAAGGGTGGGCATAAGAGTCCAGAATGGGGTAATCAGATTCGCAGTTATGTACTTCATCCATATAAAATGGTTAAAGATCATCGAAGCAATGCAGAAGTGCAAGACATCGAAGCTGTACTGGATGGAGATTTAGATTATTTTATAGAAAGTTATTTGCAATCAGACGTTGCTAAGGGGCGTCTGGAAGATTAATTATAATTTAATTTTTTCATTGTTATGAAATGGAAAACTGTTATTGTCACTGGTGGAGCTGGTTTTGTTGGCACACATCTTGTTAATGCTTTGGCTGAAAAAGCTGAACGTGTTGTTGTTATCGACAAAGTAAAGCCTCAAAAAGATCAAAAAAATATCAAAGCGATTTATAAAAAGCTTGATATTGCCACAGATGATTTAGAAGAAATTTTTGCCAAAGAGAAACCACAGGTTGTTTTTCATTTGGCAGCTCATATTGACGATCGAGAATCAGTTAAGGAACCAATCATGAATGCAGAACAAAATCTTGTTGGTTCTTTGCGTGTTTTTGAAGCTTGCAAGAAAAATCTTAAAGGAAAAATTGTATTTGCTTCTACCGGAGGTCTCATCTATGGAGAGCAAGACAAGATCCCGGTCTCGGAGGATGCAGTACCACGTCCGCTTACTCCTTATGCAGTCTCAAAATTAACCGGGGAAAGATACTTATATTTTTATAACAAAATTCACGGTTTGCCATATACTGCGATTCGTTTTTCTAATAGTTATGGACCTTGGCAAGATGGTAGTGCTGAATGTGGTGCTATTGCAATTTTTACTGCCAGGCTGCTCAAAGGCAAAGAAGTGCATATCAATAACGACGGTGCCACAACCAGAGATTATGTTTATATTGATGATGTAGTTAACGCTTTTTTGCGAGCTGCAGAATCTGATGTTGTGGGAGTTTACAACATTGGAACTGGAGTTGAAACTTCGACTTTGGAATTATTTGAAAAAATTTGTGAGGCTGTTGGAGTGCAAGCATCGCCTATTTTTGAAGAAGAAATTGAAGACCTGGTCAAGCGAAGCGCACTAGATTGTAAAAAGGCGAAAAAAGATTTAGGTTGGGAACCCAAGGTTTCATTGGACGAAGGTATTGAGAAAACTGTTAAGTGGTATCACGAGAATGTATGAAGATAGTTGTGACTGGTGGCGCAGGATTTATTGGCTCACATTTAGTTGATCGTTTGATTGAGGAAGGTCATGGTGTTGTTGTGCTTGATCATCATCAAAAAGATAAGCTTAGGTTTCCTAATCCAGCAGCTAAAGTTTACAAATTACGTTTTGGCGATCCTCAAGTTGAAGCAG
>JAHISC010000004.1 GCA_018818445.1 Patescibacteria group bacterium
TGTGGCGCCAAATCACCTGGATCAAAAATATAACCTGGCCATTTTTCTTTTTTCATTAAGGACACAAGTTTTCCTCCAGATGCAATTCCTAAAATCTTGGCATGACGTTTTTTAGCCTCAAGCGCAGCTGCTAAAACTTCTTCTGTGGAACCTGAAAAACTAGAAAGAATAACAAGGCTTTTGCTATTAACATAATTTGGCAAAGTATAATCGCGGACTAACTCAAATGGAACCTTAAGTTGACCACGATAGACTGATTGAAATAAATGACCTCCCAAAGAAGAGCCACCCATACCAACAAAAACAATATTGGCTACATTTTTATAAGTTGCCGGAATCTTCAGCCCACTAATCTCCTCCCAAGCTGTCGTAACTTGTTGAGTTAGAAGCTCATTGCAAGCATTCAATTGCTTTTCCTCTAACTGCTTTGTTGGCTTGATGTCTTTATTTGGCATATTTAGGTTTTAGGTTACAGGTGAAAGGTTATGGAGGGATTGAATGACTATTTTATATAGATCAATTTCTTGTAAAGTGAGGAGAGCATCTTTTTTACCTCATCTGTCTCATGATTTAGTTGTTCCCAATTACTTTCTAGCAAGTATTTTCTTCGCCGAGCTATTTCTAACTGTGTATCTAATTCACCACTTGAGGCTAGAGCTATTGAGATAAAACGGGCGTACTCTTTTCTCGTTCCCCTTAGATGTCCTTCTGAAATATTACTCGGGATAGCTACAGCTGCTCTCTGCATTTGTGATGATAGACCGAACTTTTCTTCTTGAGGAAAACTTTCGGTGGCATCATAGATGTGATCGACCAAATTCATAGACTTCTGCCAGACAGTCAAATCTCGATATGAAGATATTTTACTTTCCATAACCTCATCCCTTCAACCTTTAACCTCCAACCTATAAGTTTGCCGCTCCCTGATAGCATTGGTTAACTTGGTTCTTTCTTTGACTTCACCTACTAAGACTGCTCCGACCATTCTACCATCTCTCACAAAAATTTCAGTAGAATTTTCTTCATCGACTCTTTTTTGAATAATATCATCGGCATGCTCACGGCTGACATCACCTACGAAAACGATGTCTTTACCTAAAAGATTTGCCGAGTAAGAAGTAACGAGTTCAAATTTAGTTCGCCCGTCGGCCATCGAAGTCGCGGCAGCTCTTGCCTGCATCTGTGCGTTTGTCCAGTTCCCCATCACAAACTGGCGTTCAACAATGGCATCGTAAAACTCTGCGACATCTCCTGCAGTATACACATTTTCGATGTTTGTTTCGAGGTATTCATTAGCAAGGATGCCTTTGTTGATTTTGATGCCGGAACTTTTCAAAAAATCAACTTCTGGAACCATGCCGATAGCCATACCAATCATTTGCGCCTTAATTTTCGTTCCATCCAATAGACGAACACCGGCAAAATCCTCTGTACCTAAAAATTCAAAAGTCGACTGGTTGGTAAGCAGCTGTACTCCTTGTTTTTCTACATGTCTCTGTAATATTTTCTGAGCTTCAACCCCAAATGATCTGGACCAAAAACCAGTTGAGCGCAAAATAACTGTCGTAGGAATCTTAAAATGAGCTAAAATATTAATGTACTCTAAGGCTACAAAACCACCACCAGCAACTATTGCCCGACGCTCGTGAATAGGTTGTGTTAGCACCGAATTGATGCACCCGATCATCTGCTCGGCGTCTTCTAATGTTCTAAAATATGAAATGCCGCGCATGTTATCCAAAGCTAGACGCACTTCGCTTCCGCTGGTAATCAATAGCTTATCGTAAGGGATTTCTCGCTCCTCTGAAGTTCTTACAAAAGAATTCTTGGTATCGACTTCTAAAACGTCAATGCCACTCATGTAAACAATATTATTTTCCAAATACCATTCTGGTTTTTTTAAAAATAGTCTATCGCGTTCAATCTTCCCCTCAACATAGTGCGACAAAAGAACTCTTGAATAGAGCGGATGAACCTCGTGCCCAATCAAAGTAATTTCTGCATCCGGGTCGAGCTTACGCAATGTGTCGGCTGCTGTTGTACCGGCAACGCCTGCTCCAATGATAACGTATGAGGCCATAATTATACTTCTGGAAAAATTTGCTCACCGGCTTCATTAAAAATTGAGACCGCTAGAGTAGGACACGACTGAGCACCTAAAATAATGTTCTCTTTCTCATCCTCTGTAACTTCAACAACGCGCTCATAGCTCGGCCCTCCCGGAGCTTGACCGTGATCCAAGACATCAGCTTTGTTTTCGTCGTTCAGAGCAAAGGTGTCGTCCGCGATAGTGACACAACTAGCCGCACCAATACACAAGTCTGGGTCAACTTTGATAGTAATTTTCATAGAATTAATTATTTTTTTTAATAACCTATCCTCCTACCCAAAATATTTTTCTTTATAGAATCTTATCAGTTCCTCGACGCCAGGTAAAATGCTTGGGTTTGCGACTCCAACCTTAGTCTTTTCTTGCACTGCCTCCAAAGTTACAGCGCCTTCCAATACTGCCTCTTCAATATCTTTGTCTGTCACTCGTGCAACTGGATCGATTAGACGTGAAGCCTCGGCCTCAATCTTATCAAATTGAGCACTCTGACGGAAATAATCGTTGATGGCAGCACGCAGAGCCTTATCCGACAAAACACTGCAATGAAATTTCCTGGTTGGCAAACCGCCTAATCGCTCCATAATTGCCTGAGGCTTTAAATTACGCGCATCTTCTAGAGTCATGCCACCGTTTTCTGTAACCATGACTGAAGTTATAGAAGTAGCCGCGATTGCTGAACCACAGCCAAAAGTTTTCCATTTGAAAGATTCAATTCGCTCTGTTTTTGGATTAATATAGAGCCAAACGCGAAGCTCATCACCGCAAGCTGGAGAGCCGACTTTGCCCATAGCATTGAATTCTTTTGGCAAAGGATCGTGATCAAGAAAATTTTGCGGCTTAAAAAAATGTTCTTTAACAACATCTGAATAAAACCATGACTGGGTGCGGTCATGACTTTCAACATCGCCACCGGAACCTTTAATTTTTTTGGCTTCAATACCCATATTAGAAATATTTTTGATCAACGTTAACTGGAGATAACTGACGTAACTTAGTTACAACCTCTGGCAACTTAGCGAGTACAAAATCTATGTCTTTTTTAGTAGTGCTACGCCCCAAAGAAAAACGAATGCTACCATGAGCCACTTCAAACGGAAGGCCTAGAGCTAAAATAACATGGCTTGGGTCAAGGCTGGCTGAAGTGCAAGCAGAACCAGAGGAAGCTTCGATGCCAGCGGCGTCAAGATAAAGTAAAAGCGCTTCACCTTCAATATCTAAAAAAGAAATGTTAACGTTATTTGGCAAACGTAGATCTTTGTGGCCATTTAATCTCGTTTTGGGAATACTGGTGAGAATGCTTCCGATAAAATAATCGCGCAATGAGATTAACTTTTCGGCATAACCCAAACGCTCTGCCTCAGCAATTTCTAAAGCTTTAACAAAACCAATAATGCCAGCTACATTTTCTGTACCAGGACGCCAACCTCGCTCTTGATGCCCACCAAATTGAAGAGGCTCTAATTTAATCCCACGCTTCACATACAAAGCACCAACACCTTTTGGCCCGTAAATTTTTGAGGAATTGACGGTCATCAAATCTACACCTAGCTTTTGCACATTAACTTCCAAACTACCAACAGCTTGGCAGGCATCGGTGTGAAGTACAGGAAAATTACTTGATGTTTTACTACGATGCTTCTTTATGGCTGTGCCGATCTCTGCGACTGGAGCAATTGTGCCAATCTCATTGTTTGCCAACATGACAGAAACTAAAATCGTCTCTGGCCTCAGGGCTGCTAGCACATCTTCGACACCCACTAGACCGTCCTCATCAACGTCCAGATAAGTTACCTCAAAGCCTTCCTTAACCTCTAAATGTTTGGCGGCCTGGAGTACTGCTGGGTGCTCGGTTTTAACTGTAATAATATGGCGACCGTGTTCTTTATTGGCTCTGGCAAACCCTAAGATAGCTAAATTATCTGATTCAGTACCGCCTGATGTAAAAATAATCTCATCACCAATCGCACCTACTACTAAGGCCGCTTTGTCTCGTGCTACTTCAAGAGCATCTTTAACGATCTTCCCAGTTCTGTGGAAACTAGACGGGTTACCGTATTGATCATCCAAAAATGGCTCCATGGCCTTCTTGGCTCGTGGATCTAGTGGTGTAGCAGCGGCGTGATCGAGATAAATTTGTCTGCTTTTCATAAGATAAACAGAGTAATAAAAAAACTGACTCTCGTCAAGATAAAGCCTCACACAAGCGAGGGCTCTATGATTTCTTGGTTTTCTTCTTTTCAGCGCCTAATGGCAATAGTATTGTGAATTTAGTGCCCTTACCAAGCTCGGAAACAAAACTAATCTTTCCATGATGAATTTCAACAATCCTCTTTGCTAAATAAAGTCCTAAACCTTGGCCGTCGGTATAAGTGTGGATGGCATTTTGGGCTCGATAGAATTTTTCAAAAATTTTGTCTTTTGCTTCTTCTGGAACACCTATCCCTGTGTCGGAAATTTCAATCTTCACCATGTGCCCTTCTTTGCTTACTTTCAGAGAAACCGTTCCTTTGGCTGCAGTATATTGCAGGGCATTGGTTAAAAGAGAGCGACAGGTAGACCGAATGCGTTCCACGTCGACCGCTAGCGGGAAATCGCCAATCGAGGTAGTACAATGAACTTCTTTCGACAAACATTGATTCTTGAATTTACTGGCTGCTTCTCCAAAGAGCTCCTTTGAGTTAATTTCTTGTTTCTTTAATTTCAACTTACCACTTTCGATAGCTAGGGAGTCAAAGAGTCTATCGAGTGTCTCGTTTAGGAAAAGAGTGCGGTCATAAGCATCATCGAGTGCCTGAGAACAATCTTTGGAAGCCTTACATATTGGCATTTCCATAATGGTTTCTATGTTCCAACGAATAGCAGAAAGTGGAGTGCGGAATCTGTGAGAAACAATTGAGATAAATTCAGTTTTTGCCTGGTCAACTTCCTTCAATTGCTCATACAGTTCCTTGATTTGAGCAAATTTTGCAGCGTTTTCAAAAGCTGGTGAAATCCCGGCACGCACTAAATTTAGGAAATTAATATCTCGCGAATGCATTGCTCCCTCAAAACGACGCTTGCCAAAAACCATCACTCCAACTATTTTATCTTCCACAACCAACGGAATCAGGGTTTCAATCTCAAGTTGTTGAAAAATTTGTAGCCATTTTTTTTCTTTTTTAGCCTTCTTTTTATCAGTACCAAACTCTTGCATCCATTCCATTTCTTCCAGTTCTAGAATGTTATATTTGCCATCACTGGCGAGGGTAAACAATGTCGTAGCTTTCTTGGAAATTGTTACTGGAAAGCCTTCTAAGAACGACCCAACAACATGCCCACCATTTTCACTTTTAATAAATATCGCAATTTGTTGTAAGGAAAAATACTTAGTGAATTTTTCAGCTAGACGAGGTATCAATTCTTCCAGTTCACCATAGGAACGAACTATATCAAAGACTTCCCCTGTTGCCTTTTTAGCATCATAGCCACCAAAATTAATGAGGCTATCAAAGACGCGTTCTAATAAATTCCAGGTTGGTTTAAATATTACGACAACAATAAGAGCACCTGTGAATGTGGCAACTGTTGTGCCCACAAGATTTGCTAAAAGAAAACTTGCGGCTGTCACTGTCCAGAGCACAACGGAAATCGCAGCAGTAATAAATAAACTTTTTCCTACAATCCAGCGAATGTCTAAAAGACGGTAGCGTAATACTGCGTTAGCCAAAAAGGCGATGAGGAA
>JAHISC010000060.1 GCA_018818445.1 Patescibacteria group bacterium
ACAAATAAATCTTTTCTAAAATATGGAAAAACTAATATCAATTGGCCAAATTCTAGACCAAACAATCGATCACTATGCTAAACACTTCAAAAACATAATGAAGTTTTCTTTGTGGTTTTTGCTAGTAAGCTTATTTTTGATAATTTCTGGGTTACTATTACCTATCGCAGACATTGGCTCTCTTGCTACCGAATCGATCAGTACTACAAGTTTAGTTGGCTCAATTCTGATGATTATCTCCACTTTAATTCTTGCTCCAGTTGTTTCACTGTGGATTTATATCAGCATTATTCAATCAACCCAAAAGCAAAGACAAGGGCAAACTATTGATCACAAAGCTATTGCAAAAACTAGTTGGAAGAAATTTTTTCCTTATGCCTGGGTATCGATTTTGCGTACCTTAGTCCTATTGATTCCATTATCTGCAGTAATTCCTGGTCTAGCTCTAATTCTGATTAACCTTGTCGCAGACGGTGGAGTTTGGCTTGGCACGCTCAGTATTTTACTAACCTTCCTAGGTTCTATTGTTGGAATTATTATTTTAATCATGCTCTCTGTCCAATTGGGTTTTGTTGGATTTACCATGGTTTTGGAAAACAAACGCGGCTTAGCTTCATTGAAAACCTCTCGTGAATTAGTCAAAGGCCGTTTCTGGCATACCTTTGTCCGTTTGTTAGTGCCAAAAATTGCTTTCACAGCAGCTATTGTCATCTTTCAGTTCATCCTTTTTGCCATTTCTTCTCCTTTGATTGCTTTTGGTGCCACCGATACTGCAATAGCAGCCCACATTACAGACGTTGTGAACAATGTGATTACTGGTGGTATTACAGTACTTTCAGTTCCGCTATATATCATCGCGGACTATCTAATCTATGACAGCCTCCGCACCACAAAAAAATAGTGAGCTACCTGGAGTTCTCGATCTTTTGAGGACAACGTTTGAGGTTTATAGAACGAATTTCTCTTTACTCTTTGGCTTCGCGGCTTGGCTATTATTGCCGGTCGCGATTTCATTTTTTGCCAGTCTTAGTCTGGAACCAAACATTGCTTTGATAATACAAATCATTGCCTTACTTGTCGTCTATCCTGTGATCAGCATATGGATTGCTTTGGCAATAATTTTCTTAGTACCAGATTTACTAGCAAAAAAACCGCCTCGTCTTAATGATCTTAATGCGCGCATTCGCCGAGCAGCTATCCCCTTCTTTCTCACCGTAATTATCGTTAACCTGGTTCAAATCGGTGGTTTGCTGGCTTTGATTGTTCCTGGAATTATTTTCAGTGTTTGGTTTGCCTTTCCATCCATTATTGTTGTTCTGGAACAAAAAAATATTATCGAAGCATTCAAAATCAGTAAACGCCTAAGCAAAGAACGATTTTGGCATGTCTTCTGGCTCATCTTTGGTGCAGTTATCGTCTTTATTTCTTTTTATATAGTTCTAACCGGGACTGTCTCCCTAGTCTTTGCCGCGATCGCCGGAGGAGATTTTGTAGCATATTTGGAATCAGAGCCATCACTAGGAGAACAAGCAATAACGCAAATTTTTGATATATTTTTCTTCCCCCTAATACTGATTTACACAACCGTACTTTATTTAACCTTGAAAAAGAAGACTTGAGCCACTCCTTTTCTCGTGCTAAACTGCCTTTGTTATGAATCTTCAACCAGTCATTGGTCTGGAAACACATGTCCAGCTAAAAACAAAAAGCAAAATGTTCTCGCCTGCTGATAATCACAGCGAGCACGCAGCGCCAAACACAAATATTTCAGCTATCTGTCTTGGTCATCCTGGAGTTCTGCCAGTACCAAATCAGGAAGCTGTTCGATTTGCTATTCTTTTAAGCTTGGCGCTTAAAGGTGATATTGCAAAAGAAAGTAAATTTGATCGCAAACACTACTTTTATCCAGACCTACCAAAGGGCTATCAGATTTCACAATTTGACCAGCCAATTATGCAAGGTGGTAGTCTCACTTTTGTTGTTCCTGGTGAACAAGAATCAACAACAATTCATCTTGAACGACTACATTTAGAAGAAGATGCGGCCAAAAATATTCATGGCGAGGATGGTAGAACCTATGTTGATTTTAACCGTGCCGGTTCACCTTTATGTGAGATTGTCACTAAACCTGACTTTAGATCAGCTGCTGCTGCAAAATCTTATCTACATGAGCTCAGATTATTAGTTAGAACTTTGGGTATCTCAGACGGCGATATGGAAAAAGGGCAGTTGCGTTGTGACGTAAATATTTCACTGCGAGAAGTTGATAAAAACGGTGAGCCTCTTTCCGATTTATTGCATCCCAAAACTGAGATTAAGAATGTTAACTCTTTTAAAGCTGTAGAGCGAGCAATCGAACACGAAATTCAGAGACAGACAAAACTTTGGGAGATGGACACACCTCCAGCGGCAACTACAACTCGTGGTTGGGATGAAAATAAACAACGAACAGTTGACCAGCGAACAAAAGAAGATTCTGCAGATTACAGGTACTTCCCAGAACCAGACATCCCGCCAATGAACCTGCAAGAGTTAACTGAAGAAATGTCTCGACAAATACCTGAACTACCAGCAGCAAAAAGAATTCGTTTCGCAGAGGAGTATGGTTTCAAAGCTGGGGATGTTGAGCAAATGATTGAGTCGCCTGCCCTTGCTGGTTTTGTTGAAGCCGCGATGAGCGAGCTTGGCGCTTGGTTAGAAGCCAGTCCTGAAATTGAAGCTGACGAAATGGAAGAAAAACGAGCTAAACTAGCTAAGCTTTTTGCTGGTTGGTTACTTAGTAAATTGCTCGGCGTTCTAGCCGAAAGAAAGATTGGTTTTGAAATCATGAAAATCAATCCAGAAAATTTCGCTGAATTTATTATTCTAATTGCTGAGGGAAAAATAACAGGAGCGTCGGGACTAAAAGTTCTAAATTTAATGCTCGACGACGGTATAGACCCAAGCCAAGCAGTAGAAGAATTGGGAGCAAGTAAAGTTGATGATATAGCTGCTCTGCAAGAACTGGTCAATGGAATTATTCTTGATCATCCAACAGAAGTTGAACGATACAAAAACGGAGAAAAGAAACTATTGCCGTTTTTCCTTGGATTGGTAATGAAAGAAACACAAGGCACAGCTGACCCACAAACAACTGCTCGAATAATTGCAGACACTATCGGTTAAAAAAACTGAAGACTTGCAAAATTAGCAAAAATGGGCTATATTTTTGTTGCCCGTCGTTGATTCTGCTCATTTCTTCCACCCAAGCAACGCCGATCTTCCCCCCCCTTAGGATCACCGACGGGCACCTCTTCCTGGCGCTTTTTGCGCGCGTTATGCCTCCCCGACCGCCTCTGCGACTCGGGGAGCTTTACTTTTTATCATTCTTAGACAAAAGCACTATCGTACTAACTTCTTCATTCGACATATCGTGACACGGATTTTACAGACTATTTTCAAATAACAAAATTGTTTGTTACTGAAAAATCTGTGTCACAAATTATGTCTCATTCAGAATTTAGTTCGATAGTGCTTCTCTAAATAAACTTGTCTGCCAAATCAATTGCCTCGTCAACTGAACAAACCCACTGAATTCTTTCATCGGCTCTGAACCAAGTCAGCTGCCGTTTGGCATAATGACGTGTGTCTTGTTTGATTACTTCAATCGCATCACTGAGTTTCATGTAACCAGATAGGAAGGCGCAAATTTGTCTGTAACCAATACCGGTCATAGCATTAACTTCGCAGTCATATTTTTCCTTAAGCACCCGAACTTCATCAACCAAACCTGTGCCAATCATCTGATCAACTCGCAAATCGATACGCTCGTTCAAAACATCTCGGTCAACTTGAATGCCAAGTAATAGGGCGTCATATTTTTGTTTACCAGCAGTCTGTTGCTCCCTTAAAGGCTTGCCAGTGCCCTCTATTACTTCTACCGCTCGCAACAAACGACGTCTGTTGGCGGTATCGATGGTCTCGGCAGTCTCTGAATCTTTATCACTTATTCGCGCTAATAGTTCCTCATTTGAAAGTTTTTCGAGTGACTGGCGAAGCTCCTCATTTGGCGGCGTCTCAGTAAAAGATAAATTATCTACAACGGCTTTGATGTATAAACCAGTGCCGCCAGCCAAAATTGGCAATTTGCCTCTCTTGATAATTTCCTGAATTTTTTTGTCAGCATATACCTTAAAATCAGCTACTGTAAAAGATTCATTTGGACTAACAAGATCAAAACCCCAGTGAGGAATTCCTTCGACCAAAAGGGGTTTGTCGGCGAATAAAACATGAATTCCGACCGATTGACCCCCACTGGCTCCCCCTTTGTAAGGAGGAGTATCGCTATACGGCTTGGCTGTACCGATGTTCATTTCTTGAAAAATAGTCCTGGAATCGGCTGAAATAACTTCTCCCTGAAATTTCTTGGCAATAGCAATAGCATAATCAGTTTTACCTGAAGCAGTTGGTCCGGCAATGACAATTAGTTTTGGTTTAGACATAGTGCTATGAATATAACAAAAACTCACTAAAAAGCGAAGACGGCCACCAGTTGGTGACCGTCACGCGATGAGACGAACTGCGTCCTCGGGCGGTATAAGCGCCACGAGGATCTTGCTGGCGAGGTGCGCCAGACGATCCGTCTCGGCTTCATCCTCGCTGCCGGGCGCTGGGTAGCGCTCGTTGGCGAGGAAGAAGTCTTCGTAGACTGCTCTCTCCGCGAGTCTGATGACCGCGGCCCACGAACCGATCGTGGGATAGAGAGCAGGGGAATAGCGACGCCATTCCTTGCCCTCACGGATAACCTTCTCGGCCGCTCGGAAGTGTTGGAAACGTCTTCGCGTTCCCTGCCCTCGCGAGCTAGTCGGCCGCAGCGGTAGGGGTGATGGCAGAGACTCGAGAGCCCGTGCTACCACCTTTTTTAGCTGCAACCTTTCCAGCTGAGCCTGCCGCAGTCGGCGACAAAACTCAGCTTTTTCTGTCCCTCTTGCCTGGCGGATCTCTCGATCCGTCGGCGCGGGGACTACCAAATCGATCATGCCAGACGCCAAAGGCGCGAGGCGGTGATCGAATCGGCCGAAGCCGAGCTCTACCACTCTCGCGCCTTCCGGCGACAAAGAGGGGTTGGGCTCGTTTCGGCTTTTTATTTGAAAAGCTAAACCGATAGCCATGTTAACCCCCTCCAGGTTGACCGAGCAATATAGCACATTTTTAGCAAAAAGTCAAGGTTAAATTGACAAAAATAGGCTAAAACTGGGATAATATGGTCACTAATCAAATTAATAAAAACTATGAAATTTTTTAGTAATATCTTTGGAGGTCGCGAAGTTGGTGGACCAGCTCCAGAAATGCAAAAACCAGCCGAATCGCACAAGGAATCCGAAAAAAACACAATCGAGATGCCGCCAGCTGATGATGAGAGTGAAGCCGAAGAGATCGGTATGGGCATTGAGATGATGGAAAGTGACGAAATTACCGAACAAATAAATGAACTCAGTAAAATAATTAATGAGACTCAAGCCGATGTCAGTGCCAATAAAGAAGCCTGGCAGAAGCTGGTCAACGAATACGCCGCCTCGTTGCCTGAAGGTCAGGATTTATTCGATCTTGATCCCAGGAATCTGGAAGAAATGATCGACCACGCCGATAACAACCAAGAAAAAGAAACACTACAAAAATTAACTAGAGCGTCAGAGGGTCGCAATTTGTCAAATCTATACGATAAACTCGACAAATTAAAAGATGAATACGATACTTTGGAACAAACAAGACAAGCAGCTATAAGAGACGAAAAGAAACAACGTGAAGCGGCTTAAGAATACAAAAACACCCTAAAGCAAGCGCTTGGGGTGTTTTTTAGTACAAAAACAAGACGGCCACCGAAGTGACCGCCTGGGAAGAACGTGGAAGAGGATCAGGGGAGATCGGGAAGCTTGGTGTGCTTACCGTTCTCCGCGATCCAATCCTCCGGGCGAGTGCTGAGCATCACGAGGTATTCACATACCTCGACAAGGGGACGAAACTCGTCCTCGTAGTGCACCTCGCGAACTGGAAGCTCCAGTGCGCGAGCAATGCACCGCTCCACACTCAGACGAACTCTGAGCCATGGTCTGTCCCCGAACACGTCGCGGACTTGCGGCATCAGTCCCTGGGACTTCAGCCACACCATGGTCTTCACGAGTCCGTCGTCGGGTTGAGCCGTGCCAAAGGTGAAAACCCACCCCAGCACGAACTCAATGATCTCGATGTCCTGCGGGGACAACTGCCTCTGGGTTCTCTTGACCCAGGTTCCGACGATCTGCTGGCGAACCAGCAAGACCATCGGATGATGGAAACCACGCAGGATAAAACAATCCGGCGTGACCACTCCGTCACGCACAATCGCTTGTACGCAACTCATGGCCACACCCTCCAGTGAAAAGTTCGACTAACAAAGCAGCTTAGCTTATTTTAACACTTTTGTCAAGCCTAAAAATAGTGGCTTGATCCTGAGCTCGCCGAAGGATGAAGTGTTGATAGTTTTTTGCAAAAAAGGTTAAATCCAGGTAATTTATAAGAAATAAACAAAAATATGCCAAAATCACACGAAAGAGCTAGTCATGCTTTTGAAGCAGATATTCGCAGCATGAGTGAAGGACAATTTGAGAATCTAGGCGAAATAATCGAAAAAAGTGGCCTATCTGGTGAAAATGCCAAAATAGCTAAAGCGGTCATAGAGTCTAGAAAAGAGTCCTATATGGATGCTGGGTTGGATGTTCCGGAGAGAATTAAAACCGACTTGGCCAAACTGGAAGAACTTAGTAGCCAATGGGACGATGATATGGCTATAGTTAGCAAATCTTTAGCTGGTGACACTAGACTAAAGCCATACTTAGCTGAAGATTTGGAGCCAATCATTGATATGGATAAAATCCAAATTCTGAGCTCAGCTATGGAATCCGGCAACTTACATCAGATGCTTGAAGGAAGTTTTGTTAGAGCAGCCGAAGAACAAAGAGCAGAAAAAACCAAGCAAGAAGAAACAGAAATGTGGAGTGAATCAACTAAAGCAAAAGATTTTGAGACTGCAGAGGATATTGCTGCACGTACCAAGGCTGAGATGGCAGCTATGGAAACTGGTGACGAAGAAGCTTTTACGGTGGATGCCGATCAGAGTGCAGCCGAAGCTTTGGCAAAAACAAAACAATACCAAGGTTTACAACCTTCTAAAAAAGAGGATTTTGGTAATGAACAAGATCAAGATGCTGATACCCCTGCCGGGCCAGCCTACCGAGAAACTGCCAAAGCAGCTCGAACTGGTATTCTTGGAACAATAGCTGGAATTTTCCGACGACGCTGAATAAATAAAAACACCACTCTCTCAGATCCCTCCACTACGGTCGGGATGGTGAGCTAAGAGTGGTGTTTTTGTTTTTTCTACTCTATTGGCATCTTGGCTGCTTCATCTGCGCGCTCTATAATTTCTCCATGAGCCACAGTCAAATCCTCATCTTCACCAAAAACATTAATTCTAAAGTCTCCCCCGTCAACCTCTTTTTGACCAATAACAATTGTCCAAGGAACTTTAGAAGTTGCTGCGGTACGAATTTTTTTACCAACTTTTTCACTCGAGTCATCAAGACTAGCCCGAAGTCCAGCCTTGTCTAAATCTTGAACAAGCTGTTTGGCAAACCCAACAAAGTCATCACTAACTGTAGCCACTCGAATTTGCTCTGGCGCCAACCACATTGGAAAAGCTCCAGCATAGTGCTCAATTAAGACTCCCATAAAACGCTCAACTGATCCCAAAATCGCGCGGTGCAACATAACTGGTCGTTTCTTTTCACCATCTGAGTCTGTGTACTCAAGCTGGAAACGCTCTGGAAGATTGAAATCGAGCTGTAAGGTGGCTAATTGCCATTCGCGTCCAATTGCATCAGTTGCAATAAAATCGAGCTTAGGACCGTAAAAAGCAGCTTCCCCTATGCCTGTTTCGTAGTCCTTGCCCATCTCAGCTAGCAACTCCTTCAAAATACCAACCGAATTGTCCCAGACCTCGACACTGCCCAAATATTTTTCCATTTTTTCTGGATCATGAGTTGAAAGTCTGATCTTTAGCGGCATGGCAAAAGCATTGTAAAACTTGGTAATGATCTCATAAATCGCCATGGACTCCTCTTTGACCTGATCCATACGGCAAAACACGTGTGCGTCATCTTGAGTGATTGATCTAACCCTGGTTAAACCTTGGAGCTGACCAGAATTCTCGTCACGATAGACTGCCGTCACTTCGCTCATGCGAATTGGTAAATCGCGGTAACTGCGAATTTTTGACGCATAAATCTGCGTATGATGCGGGCAATTCATTGGTTTTAAAACAAACTCATCATCTGTCTTCTTGCTACTGACATGAAAAATATCATCGCTAAATTTATCCCAATGACCTGAAGTTTTATACAAATCTGACTTAGCCAAATGAGGAATGTTGACTCTAGAATAACCGTAAGGCTTCATAAGAGCCCAAACAAAAGCGGTTAAGGCGTCGCGCACAGTAGTCCCTCTATCTGTAAACAGCGGTAGGCCAGGACCAACTAATGGTGAGAATGTGAACAAGTCTAGTTCTTGACCAAGTTTGCGATGATCGCGTTTCCTAGCTTCCTCCATCATAGTCAAATAAGCATCCAAATCAGACTTTCTTTGAAAACATAATCCGTAAATACGTTGCAACTGTGTTTTATTTTCATCACCACGCCAATAAGCACCGGCTAATTTTTCTAACTGGAAAGATTTAATTTCCCCCGTATTAGATAAATGAGGACCGCGACAAAGATCGATAAACTCACCAGTTTTATAAATTGTAGCTACATCTGGCCGCTCAAGATCAACATCTCCAGATTCTTCCGGATTGATTTTAGTTGTCCCCTTTTCTTTTAAGTCGGTTAGTAATTCTACTTTAAATTCCTGCCCCAAGTCCCCAAAGAATTTAATTGCTTCATCGAGTGACATCTCACTTTTTTCCATGGGCAGCTTGGCATTAACTAGATTGATCATCTCTGCCTCAATCTTTGCAAGATCATCTTCAGAAATTGGTTGAGGAAATAAAATATCATAATAGAACCCATTGTCGACTACTGGACCAACACCAAATTTTGCTGTTGGATACAATTTTTGCACAGCAGCCGCGAGGATATGAGCACAAGTGTGACGCATTGCATGAAGATGTTCGTTTTGTTTCATAGAATAAAAAAACCAAGATTACGAATTACGTATCTTGGGACCCTTGCGGGCGGTTCCACCCAAGTTGCTCGATCATTTGACTGATTAAGCCTCTTAATTATGCGCGGAATCGGCCGCGCGCCATAGCTCCTGGGTTAGTTAGACCCAATCAATGCTAAAAATAGTGTAGCGTAACTGCAAAATGTGTCAAATTTAACAACTAAGATAGTTTTTATTACTCAATTACAATCCTGATGTGATCTTGCAGGGTTGGCACGCGCTTTAGCCAGAACGGCGTAAAGGCAACGCTAGCAGTTTCTACTGCGTCCGAAACTTCCAAAAGATTAACAACCTCATTGGCGGAGCGACCAGTAAAACGATCTTTATTCAATAGTTCATTATTTGGTGCAATTACTGCAAAACCATCCAAATAAGCACTGAGAGTGGCAGTGGCACGCTCAGTATCCACTGATTGCAATGTTACTTGCACACCATCTTCTTTAACAGAAGTAACCTGGAATCCAGTCGATGTCTGATTGTAAAGACTGGTTTTGGCATAGTTTTCTAAGTCAGTTGTATCGTAGAATACTCCAGTAACCGTGGCTGTAATAGAAATAGTGAATGAAGCTATTTCAACTCCTGGTTCAGTATCGCTTTTCTTCTCTACTGCTTCTATGCTAAATACTTCACCTGTAAATCCAGCTCCCTCTGCCTCGCTACGCAAAAGCTCCTTAGTATTTTCCAAAATCTCATCAGCTAAAGTATTACCAGCTTCATCAAGATCA
>JAHISC010000061.1 GCA_018818445.1 Patescibacteria group bacterium
GTCTACAAAGCCGTTGTCATTATTGGAGCAACCGTAGTCATTTACTACTTCTCCTGCTCCAGTTGCAGTACAACTGTCTAGCATATCTACGACGCCATCGGCATCAATATCTAGCATAGCTACTTCACCCGGAACCTCAGGTTCCGAGAGAGCGGCGACAAGGATCGATGACACTGCTAGCATTACTGCCAACACCATCATGCCATAAATGGCATTTGATGATCCACATCGAAAAAGTCTTTTCTTCGACATAACAAAATAAATTATTATAATTTGGCTTACGCCTTAATTTAATAAATATAGTATACCAAGCAAACAGCGCGCTCTGAAACACGCTGTGAATAACAATTTGTTTCAATGAGAACAAATTTTGTGCTGCGAAATTTATTTTTGAGAAATAAATTGTTCAAAATATCTTTGTTCGTCGTCTTCGAGGTTGGTAAGCACTAGTTGCAAATCAAATTTTGATCGATTATTTTGTGCAGCTAAAATCGAAATAGCGGAAGCACGATGCGTACCTTCAAAAATAACAAAATCATTTTTATAACAAATACCGATCATGATAGTTGATGATGGAAATGATTTTATGATACTAGCAACTTTTGGATTCTGAGTTACTTTGTTATTTTTTACTAAATCAACGAAACGAATTTGTTTTGTGTTCACGGGATAATATTTTTTCCAGCCTGGAAAGGCGCCGCAAAACATTCGCGGCACAAACTCATACGGATCTTCAATGCGATACAACTTCCACTCGCGCTTAGCAGGATTGCAAAATTTGCTATGTATCCTTGCTCGAAATTCATCCCAATCTTTAAAACCACGTTCTTTAATGTGTTCCTCCCAGCCCCAATAATCCCGCTCGCGCTCTCGCCAGTCATTTAGAACTTCTTGCCAAGAGATATCTCGAACAAACGTTAGTTGATTATCCATATTGGGAATAGTTTACAAAAATACGAACGCGCGAGCCAGCGAGCCCGCGCGTACGTCAGTCATCCTCATCGTCATTGCGGTCTAACCAGGCCCGAAAACGCCTCATCAGCATCATAATGGCAAACGGAATCATGATTCCTCCTCGGGCGAAGAATAGCACGAAAGCAACAAATAATAAAAATAACCCAGTCTATTGACTGCGTTATTTTCAGTGGTACCGGGGACAGGACTCGAACCTGCACACCATAAGGCACTTGCTCCTAAGGCAAGCGTGTCTACCAATTCCACCACCCCGGCACGCTTAAATTGTGTGCCAAAGATACCATAAATTAGACTCATGGTCAAGGCTTACCATTGCTAAAAAGCCCTTTTTGCGGTCTAATAGTTCTATATGAAACATCTACCTTGGAAACTTTTAGTCAGTGCCGTCTTTTTAGGCCTTGCTTTTGACATGCTCTTCTTTAATATAAACAAACTTGGGGTCAATGTCCTTGTCATGCAGTTATTACTAATCGGCGTCGTTTATGGCCTGGCTAAATGGCAAAAAATCACAATTCCTATAAACGCCTGGCTTTCGGCCAGTTTTGCACTAGCCTTTGCTGCCACTTTTGCTATCTGCACTTCAGAAATTGGCTTGTCTTTAAGCGCTCTGGGACTTTTTGTAGCCAACTTTTACTGCGCCTTATTTTTCTTGGGCCACCACACCAAGTTCCATCATCCTTTCAATGCCGTAGCTGCCGCTTTTGTTGATTTAGCCAGCCCGATTTTGAACCGACTGAACATTTTGGCTCACTTGAAACTACCCGGTAAAACTGACAAAAGTACCGAGATTGTTCGCGGTATCTTGATCGCGGTCCCGATTCTCATTGTCTTTGCACTGCTTTTCTTGTCCTCTGACCTAGTACTGCAAAATCAAACCGAGAACTTTTTAACTAATTTCGACGAATGGTTACAAAACGGCAAAATTATTAGTCACACTGTTGTTGTCCTCTTAGTTTCAGCGGCCTTCTTGGGCTTTTTTGCTGCCACATTCTGGCGCCGACCAGAAATTAAGCTACCTTCAGCTCTTAACCTCAAGCATCACATCGAGAGCGCCGTGATTTTAGGCGGAAGTATATTACTTTTCCTAGGATTTATTCTGTTCCAGTCATATTATCTTTTTGGTGGGCAGGCAGCCTGGAATAATATCGAAGGGATTACTTATTCCGAATATGCTGTGCAAGGTTTTAATGAATTGGCGACTGTAGCTGCTTTAGTAATTCTCCTAATTCTCAGCTTACGCTACTTCCACAGCGAGCGACCGGGTAAACTAATTAAAATTCTAGAGACTGTTTTACTTTGCGAGACTGTTCTCGTTATTATCTCAGCCTGGATGCGTATGTCACTATATGTTGAGCAATACGGATTCACCACAGCCCGACTCTTCGGCTTCTGGTTTTTCATTGTTGCTTTCGTGCTCCTGGGAATGTTTACCTACAATATTTTGCGCGAACGAGAACAATACAAATTCATGCACCAAGCGCTTATCTTTTGTGGTGTGTCTATGCTCTTGTTTACAGCTTCCGCACCTGACGCACTCTCGGTGAGACTAAACCTTGCTCGACATTCAGAAGAAATACCATTTAGTGCTTTCCCATTATTTGATGACCTGTCGGCAGAAGCTTATCCGCTCATGAACCACGTACTAACTCAAGAGCCCGAGATGATTGGGCTGATGGAGACTACTATCACTGATTATTGTCCGTTTGTACGAGCGCATGCGTCTAACGGTGTAATTCGTAGCTTTACTTTAATCGATGACCCTAGCATCGATAAACAATTGTCTGATGATTTCTGGCTTCGTAGAGACATTGCTAGTTTTACCAATCACTGGAACAAACAATTCTTTACTTATAGCTACGTAGACGCAAATGGAAAACGGGCTTCTAACCGCCGGGCCTCGATCGATGGCAAGGGTACTATATATAAAATGAGATACATCAAAAATAATCCTTGGCAATCATGGAACCTTTCTCGAGCTCGACTGCCTCATCCAGAAACTTATGAAGAAATTGAAGAACGAGGCATTCCTTACCCGGCTGACATGATTGCAAATGCCTGTGGTATGTATCTCGGCGATCAACGCTAATTAGTTTTTAACAGTCTACAGTCAATCAAATTATCAAGACCTACTGCAATGTAAGTACAAACAGTTCCCTGTTAAGTTTACTAAGTGTGTGGTGAGATCAATCGATAAGTTCTGTAGTCATGCTAGAAAAACGTCCGTTTTAAATAGACGTTTTAGTGTTATCAACATCCTACTCCTTTACAACAAAACTAAAACCTGTTGCAATGTAAGTACAAACAGTTCCCCATTCAGTTTACTGAGTGGGGATTTCTGTTTACCGGGGCCCGGTCTTTAACAAATCAATATGAAAAAACTATATGTCGCAGGACTCACAATTCTGCTGTCCGCTATGTTTGTTATACCCGCCCACGCGGAGCAGCCACCAGAGATCTTTATCTCAGAAATCAACTGGGCCGGTTCAAATTTGTCGACAGCAGACGAATGGCTCGAGTTGTTTAACCCGTATGGTCAGAGCGTGGATCTCGGCGGGTGGATTCTCACCGGAAGCGCCACCTCAGGGCAGGCCCTCGCCTTAGCCGAAGGCACAGTAATCGCCGCAAATTCAACATTACTCATTGCCAACTACAATCTTGGCCATGAAAAAACTACGTTGGGCGTACAGCCTGACCTGGTGACTTCTGCCTTATCCTTGCCTAACACTGATCTGGACATTCTACTTACAACTGCGGGCGGCATAGTTGTAGACGAAGTGCATGTTTCAGGCCGGCCCGATGTTGGTGCTAGCGAACCATTCACTTCGATGGAACGAAACTTTGAACTTGATGCTTGGCAAAGCTCGACTAAAAGCATTGGCTTACTCGACCTTGATCAACTAGGAACTCCGGGTTTTTATAACTTCGTCGTAGCAAGTGACAACGAAACAGACCTGACTGAAGAAACTGAAACAAACGTAACTCCACCCGACGGCATGTGCTGGTGCCCTTGTTTGATCACAGGCGGGAATACAGATACCACGGATGAAAGTTTAGAAACCACGGATTCTGAAATCGACTTAGCTCTTGGTGACTCCGCTTCAAATACGGAAGTGCCAGAAGAGAATAACGAAGAGATTAACGAAGATCCAACTCCCATGACTTTCATTCATCATGCTCTTCTCATTAATGAGTTGGTGAGTGATCCAGAGGATGGTGTGGAATGGGTTGAGCTCTTCAATCCTGGGATCAACGCTATTTCGTTAGAAGGTTGGCAACTTACTGATGCTTCAGGCAAAGCTACTGCGCTTCAAGGCTCAATTGTTACTGGTGGCTACGTAGCGATCGATAATCCAAGTGGTAAACTGAATAACGCTGGTGACACGGTTCAGCTTTCGGATCCATCAAACAATAAAATTGACTCCGTTGAATATGGCAATGAAATAAAAGCACCTAAGAAAGGTGAGTCACTAGCGCGTGATCAACAACTTGTCTGGCAAATCACCACAACAATTACCAAAAATGCTTTAAATCAAATTAACAATCCGTATGAAACAAGCAGCGAGGCTGAAGAAGTCGATCCAAACGCAAGCGATGATGATGCAGACAATCCATCAGGAGTCGCAAAAACGATTTCGAGCTCTGCAACTGGTGAAGAAGAGTCCTCTAGTCTTTCCTCTGCACGCGAGCCGTTCCGTGTTGTTGCCATAGCTCATGCAGCAGAAGTCGAGGACACAACCCCAGCAAAAACCACTACGACTAATTCAAAGACTAGCTCGAAACTTACACTCACAGGCATAATCACAGCCACACCAGATACCTTTGGCGCACAAATTGCCTATATCCCTGGTACTCAGCTCTATTTCTACTACGCTGATTGGCCGCTTCTGGCTGTTGGAGATGTTGTCCACGTGACTGGCGAGACGTCAGATAGTCGCGGTGAATCTAGACTGAAAATTGCAAGCGCAAAAGATATCGAAATTGTCAGTCACTCAGAGCTTGAACCTACCAAAATACTAGCCACAAACATAGAGAATACTCCTGGTGGAACTTTGGTACGTATTGATGGCTCTGTTGTCTCACGAGACGGTGAGGAATTAGTAGTTCGTGATGAATCTGGCGAAATTACAATAATCGCCAATAGCAAGACTGGTATGAACTGGACTTCTATCAACTCGACTGAAGTTAGTGTCGTTGGAATTGTTCGTCACCTTAATGGAAACTCTCGCCTCTATCCTCGCACCATGGCTGATGTTGAGGAGCGGGTTTTATCACAAATTAATGACGCAACTTTTCTCTCAGCTTCAATTACTAAACAATCTAATTGGAAACCCTGGGTCGGTGGCACTTTATTAGCCGCGGCTATGATTGCTATGTCCCTTTGGTACTTCCAATATGTAAGGCTTAAACCCTTATCCGCAATTAATTAAAAACCCTTTCCTAACCTCTACAATATGACCACAGCAGTTAGAAACACAAAAGCAAAATGGTATACCGAACTAATGCATCGCTTTCACAAGCTTATGGACCACATTGGTATGCCTGACGAGGCAACTGAAGAAATAAAAGAATTCATGCTGTCTCTTGCTCGCGAACAATACATGGCTGGCAATCGCTCTGGCATAGCCTGGATGCGCAAAAAAGCAGAAGAAGGTGTTGGCTAGTAAAACAAGCGGCTACAAGCCGCTTGTTTTATTTCTTTGAGGAATAGTAATTTCGATTGGCTCACCATGACGTAGGACAAAAAAACTAAATTCATCAGTTGTGCTCGCGAATCTATCGTAAAAATCAGCAATATTACTTCCCGATAATTGATCGCCAGTCTCTACGCCATAGCTATCCATAGCCGAACCAGGAGCTACTGAAAATCTGGCAATATCGACTCCGTCTTGTAAATAAACGCCCAAATAAAATCCATATCTATCTTCAATCTCTGCGCCGCGTACTACTTCATCATTTAAATCCTTTGTGAAATCAATTACTGTATCGATAGAAAAGAAAACAATAAAAACAAAACTTGCTAGAATCAAAATCACTAAAGCATACGCAAAACTTTTTGAAATACTTTCATTCATGGAGATATTCTATCAGTAATGAAACAAAAAATCACCTCGAAATATATGTAAGAGGTCGCCTGCAATGATACTTCGAGGCCTCACGGCCTCAGTATCTTAGAACTCAAGCTTCGCTTGTCCGCTGTCGAGCTGCCACAATTATCGTCATCCCGGACCTTGATCCCTGACTACCGCCTGCCTGCCCTGCCTACCGGCAGGCAGGCGGTAGGCAGGGCAGGCAGGCGGGATCCATCGTTTTTTATCCACGCTGGATTCCGGCGTTCGCCGGAATGACAGCTTGTCGAAGCGGAACACTCGAGGCCTTACGGCCTTGGTTTGTTAGGGAACAAAAATGCTCCACCGAAGTGGAGTATTTTTGGAGCGGCAGACCGGGTTCTGGCCTATGGCCAGATATCCGTCGCTCGCTCGGAAGTAGAAAGGTAAACTTTCTACTTCACTCACTCCCTAGGCTATCGAACCGGCAATAATTAATAGGAAGAGGTCGCCTGCAACAAAAATGCTCCACCGAAGTGGAGTATTTTTGGAGCGGCAGACCGGGTTCGAACCGGCGACCTCTTCCTTGGCAAGGAAGCGTTCTACCACTGAACTACTGCCGCTTATTGCTCGCTGTGAATTTAGCGCATTGCTGTGTCAGATTCTTCCGCTCGTCCTCACCGTACTTATCCAGTACGCCTCGGCCGTGCTCAGAATCTTCCTTACACTGCATCTAAATTCATACGCTCGCATAGATTTGCTAGATTTTCTACTCAAAAATTCAGTCGAACGTGGAGAAATAGTAGCATTGCTCACAGGAAGCGTCAAGCCATAATTGTCTGGTTGCTCTTGAAAAAGTTGAGCTTTTCTGCTATAGTCCTTTCACCTGCCGCGGTGGTGGAACTGGTAGACACGAGGGACTTAAGATCCCTTTTCCGCAAGGAAGTGCGGGTTCGATTCCCGCCCGCGGTACCATCCCCTGTCGCTCATCTAGAGATGAGCTGTAGAGGATGTCCTTCGAAGCTGTAGCAAAGTCAAACAAAAAAGTAGCTCCTAGTGAACCGTACCCCGTTTAGTGGACACGAAAGAAAACACCTATGAGGCGGTTAAAAGATGATTCCTGTACATGACAGGGGTCATCTTTTTTAGATCCCATTGAGGGCGTTCATGGTTGTAGTATTCCATA
>JAHISC010000062.1 GCA_018818445.1 Patescibacteria group bacterium
CGGTACTGGTTTAGCACTATCGGTAATACTGCCTGATGCAATAGTAATTAATAGGTTTTGGTTTCCACTTCCAACACCATCTTGAACAATGCCGGCATCAATGGTCAGATTGCCAATAACTGCCGTGCCCATGGAAATTGGAAAAGTCGCTGTAATTGTATTGGTTCCGTTCGTCGTCGCCGAACTTGGATTAACTGAATTATAAGTAATTCCAGTTAAATCCGATGCACCAGCTGTAGTTGTCCCGGAATTAACAAAACTGGCAAAGTCAGTTCCTGTAATTACAACATCCACAGTTGTAGCTGTGCTGTTTTGTATTACAGCTGAAGCACCTACTGGCGCAACGGCCAAAGCGGGTTGTGTGTTAAGGAGGCTAGCATAACCAAGCGTAACTAATGCGAACATGGTGATCACTGCCACCAGCCACATTCTGTCTGCTCGGAAAAGCAGCCGTCGAATTTTTTGGGCCATAGTAAAAAAAATTAGTAATATTTGCGTAAATTATAGTACACAATGGTGCCCGATACAATGTAGACAAGTAAATCTATCCCCAGGCTATTTTTTTTCAAATTTACCTTCCAAAACATGTGCAGCCGACGGAGCTTCGTCGCCATCCCGATCTTCGAGTGTAATGACTACTTCTACATAATCATCCAAATCTAAAATTGCTTCGTCCTTTTTTACTTCCCAAACTAAACCCCACTTTCCATCAGCGCGAGCAAACATTTCACCAGTCGAAAAAAACTCTACTACTCGCGGCTTTACCAACCAACCTTCGTAATATTGACTCGAAGTATTAATTGGCGGCAGAGTTGCAACAATTACGTGAGTAAAAAGTCCATCTTCTTCCCCACGTCTCGCAACACCGCTCCACGATCCATCACCAACAGATTCGAGAGTAATTTCTTCAAAAAAAGCAGGCTGGCTGGCGGACTCAGATAAAATCTCTTGTACTGGATCAGTTTCTTCGATAACCTCTTCAACTTCAGCTGGTGCTTTTAAAATTATAATTATCAAAGCAAGGACAATTAGGAAAAAAATTATCACCAAAAGCCACCATCGCCCAGAACCGTCTGGAGACGAATGATGGTGTTGCTTCAATTGCGATCGTGACTGTATGTAGTTCATAATTCGTCTAAATTTCGTAGAAAGCTCGATTTACCCACTTTTATTTTACCTTGGCTAGGGGGAACCGAGTAATCGCCCGAATCATTGAGCACGATTGTCGGCTCATCGTATCCGTCATCAAAATCCCCTTTCCAGCTAGATTTTTTTGCCTTCCAAGAAGGTTCAAACGATGATTTTGGCTGACGCAAACGAACAAATTCAACTGCACTTTGAGGAATCTCGTCTAAAAAAACAGAAGGCTGCTTAATTTCTAGAGTGTCAAAACCGGCCGAAACTGGATAAGTTAAGTAAAGCTGTTTGCGCGCTCTAGTTACTGCCACGTAAAATAAACGTCTTTCTTCTTCGATTCCCTGCTGTTCACTATAAGCTCTACTGTGTGGGAAACCCCCTTCTACTAGATTGATAACAAAAACATGATCCCATTCTAAGCCCTTGGCCTGATGGATGGTCGATAAAATCAGACGATCCTCCTCCTCGTGATCTCCTTGGTTTTGAGAGGCAGCGCTCTTACGATCGGCATTGTATTCGTCTGTTAAACTCACTGCCTCCAAAAAATCACCTATATCTTCAAACTGTTCAGCAAAAATAGAAAATTGCTCAAGATCATCCAGACGTTCGTGATGATTCGGATACTCATTTTCTAAATATTGTTGGTATTCCTTTGAAGCACTAAAAGTTTTGATCAAGTCGGAAGGCAAGCGACGACCGCCGAGCATCCCTTTTAGAATACGCAAAAAACCGCCCCAACCAGCCGCAGCTTTCTTGCCCGAAATCTCCATACTGACAACATGCTTAACATCTTCTACTTCAGCACATTGCTTAGCGATCTTATTTGCTGTTACCAAACCAAGCCCAGGGTGAACTCGCAAAGCTCTTACCCAAGCCATACCATCTTTAACGTTGTGAAAAAGCCGTAGATGAGCCACCGCATCCTTAATGTGAGCCCGCTCAAAAAATTTCATTCCGCCTCTGTACTCGTAAGGAATATCACGTTTCATGAGTTCAAACTCAAGCGCCTGCGAATGATAAGCTGCTCTAAAAAGAACTGCGATGTCACTAAGTGCTGCACCGTCGCTGTAAATTTGCTGCAATTGATCTGCAATATACCTAGCTTCTTGATTTGAGTGCGTAGCAGGTACAACTAATGGTTTTGCTCCTTTGGACACGATTGCTTCCAAATCTTTAGGAAACTGATCTTTATTATGCTCAATAACTGCATTGGCCACAGAAAGAATTTCTGGTGTTGAACGATAGTTTTTGGTTAGTTTGTATGTGTTTGCACTTTGATATTCGTCAGGAAAAGATAATATATTGCGAATTTCGGCTGCGCGGAAAGAATAAATGCTTTGTGCATCGTCACCAACAACTAATAGATTCTGATGAGCTTTAGCCAGCCTATGGACGATTTCAGCTTGGACAACATTGGTATCTTGAAATTCATCAACTAAAATATACTGAAATTGCTCGCTAAGTTGAGATTCGATATCTGGCCTGGTGCGCAAAAGATCTAGCAATTTTAATAACAAATCATCAAAATCCATGGCATTCTGCTCAAATTTCAACTTTGTATAAAGGTTACTAACCTGCTTAATCTCCTCGATGATTGGTAAAAATTTTGGATTTTTGTTCTCAACTACAGATTCTAAAGTACTTTTCTTGTTTGATCTGTAGGAAATTAGACCGTGCAAAACCCCAGCTGACGGAAAACGTTTTTCTTTAGTATCGATCTTGAGCTCTTTAATGCAGAGACTGACCAAATCTTTAGCATCGTCCTGATCAAGAATAGAAAAGTTCGGCTGAAAACCAATGAGACTCGCGTACCGGCGAAGAAGTCTATTAGCGACTGAATGAAAAGTTCCAGCCCACATTTTTGCTGCAACTGAACCCAAAAGCATTTCTACGCGACCAATCATCTCTTTTGATGCCTTGTTAGTGAAAGTTAGTAGCAAAATATTTTCTGGATCAACGCCATGCTCCAAAAGCCAGGCCACGCGATAAGTGATAGTTCTAGTTTTTCCAGAACCTGCTCCAGCCAAAACCAAAGTAGGGCCATCGCCATTTTGCACAACTTCAAACTGCTCGGCATTAAGTTCAGCCGCGTAGTCTATTGCCAGGTTATTTTTTGCTGAATTTTGGCTTAAAACGAAATCTTTCATGACCTGATTTTCTTAGCAGAACTATTGTAACACATTTCTCAGTATCTACTCTGTCTCTAAATTGTCTTGTATTTATTAGTGATTATAAAGATTATCTAGAAATAGCAAATCCTCATCAATTGATGACATTTTGTCTGTTCCTTGTATATTAATTTTGTTGCATTTTCCATCCGATCGGATGTATTTCCGACCAAGGCTCTCAAATCTCTATGACTCGTTCTCTCATCTCTCACCATTCGCCCGATAAACCTTAACATACTTATCGATCTTTAAGGCTTTAACTAATTCTCGAATTTCTTCAACTACCTCCCGGTCACTTTCCCAAACGCTCTTTTGCACCTGATAAAACTCTGCCCTTTTTAAAAGATCGCGAAAAGCCCAGCGTACCTTACGAATATCTTCCGGGATATCAAAAATAACCAGACAAAAATCACCATCTGGTAAGTATTGATCTTTAGTTAAAATCACTGTTTTTATTGCTTCTAAACGTCCTTTGGTAGTTATTTGATAAAAAACTTCATTTCCTTCTTTAATCAGTTGTAGTTGTTTGCTTTTTTCTAATAACCTAATCTTTCTCATGTATGCTTGTCGCTCGGCATGATTTTGCATTTCCCTCGGCCAACTCAATTTACTCCGATGAGCTGTAACACCGGTTTCATAAATATAACCGATTGTCTCAAGAAGATCGACTAAAAGCTGCTTGGACATCGGAACTTTCCTGACTTTTTCAATATCACTTTTTGATCTTTCCATAAACCTATTTTACATCCGATCGGATGTATTTCCAACCAAGACTCTTGAAC
>JAHISC010000063.1 GCA_018818445.1 Patescibacteria group bacterium
ACGTCTTTTTCGATTACTAATCGGTCAGCTTTTAGTTATTGGTCGCCACAGTTTTTAGTACTTTTAGGAAGGTCAGGAGCTTTGACAGCAGTTAACACTGTGACCATCCCAGGTTTTGAATCTGGCGAAACACGTCAGGTTGATGTTAACTGGTTTGGTAATGCCCCAGCTGCAGCAAGTGTGGAAATAGTGCCTAATATTAATTTTTTCGATGCTGATGAATATATGACTCCAGTTAGCGATACATCGGCAGATTTACGTGATCAATTCTAAATAGACAAAGCATCTTTCTTGTGCCAAGATAGAGGTCTATGACACCTGGTCAGTGGTTGCGACAAATTCAACGCTTTGATTGGCTCCTCATGTTAGGCGTTTTTATTTTGTTTGCCTTTGGTTTGGCGGCGATTTATTCTGTGGAACTTTCGAGAGAGAGTTCTGATTTTATTTTAGTTAAGAAACAGCTTGTTGCATTTTTGATCGGAATTGTTTTTCTGGTAGCAATTTCTTATTCTAATTATTTGCAATTACGAAATTATGCCAGAATTATCTATGTCATCGGAGTTTTATTGTTAGTAGCCGTTTTGATTTTTGGTACAGAACTTCGCGGTACAACAGGTTGGTTTATTGTTGCCGGAATCTCTTTTCAGCCGGTTGAGTTCATGAAGATTGCTTTAGTAATCGAGCTGGCACGTTATTTTGGTGAGCACGCCAGGCGTCGTTTTGGTTGGCGGGAAATCATCTCGAGCGGCATGCTGGTAGCTGTACCATTTTGTTTAACAGCCTTACAGCCAGATCTTGGTAGCGCAATGTTGCTTTTAGGAATGTGGGTTGTAGTGATGTTTTTTGCTGGTCTTCGTGCAAGCCATGCCAGTGTAATAGCAGTTACCTCGGCTGTCATAGCTGTAATAGGTTGGTTTTTTGTTCTCAAGGATTATCAAAAGGAACGTATCCATGTTTTTTTAAATCCAGCGCTCGACCCATTAGTCAGCGGCTACAATATAGCCCAAGCCAAGATTGCTATTGGTTCAGGCCAGTTGTTTGGTCGAGGCTTAGGGTTTGGCTCACAGAGTCAGTTAAAATTTTTACCTGAAAGTGAGACTGACTTTGTTTTTGCTGTGATTGCCGAGGAGCTAGGATTTTTTGGTGTTGCAGTTGTCTTAGCTGCCTTTGCTTTAATTTTTTGGCGGTTCCTATATATTGCTCGCAATGCCAGAGACAATTTCACTAGTTTTTTGATTATTGCTATTTTTGGAGCATTATTTGTTCAAATGGCTGTTAATATTGGCGTTAATCTGGCGATTTTGCCAACAACTGGGATTGCTTTGCCGTTTATGAGCTATGGCGGAAGCTCCTTATTAAGTTCTTTTGTACTCATAGGTATCGCTCAGAGCATCGCAGTTCGTATGCGTCCAGGTGAGCGTCAGAGAAGCATGGTATAATGAGTAAAACTTGACAATATTTCCAAAATAATGTGAAATACCGCCATATTTTTGAATTATCCTATGGCTTTATCAATTACTGCAGAATCTAGATCAATCAGAGGTCGAGCAACAGACCAACTTCGTGCTAACGGAAAAGTTCCTGGCATTGTTTATGGTTTTGAAATCGAACCAGTTAACATTGAATTAGATCGCAATGAGTTAGAACGTCTTTACGAAAATGCTGGAGAAAGCTCTCTTGTTGACTTAAAGGTTGGCAATGAAATCTACAGCGTACTTATCCAGGACTTACAAAGAGATCCGTTGACTGACTTTTTAACACACGTTGATTTCCGCAAGCTAAACATGAATGAAAAAGTTGAGACTACTATTCCTATTACTCTTATCGGTGAAGCACCGGCAGTAAAGGAATTAGGTGGAACACTTATTCAGTCGCTCGATGAAGTTGACGTTGAAGCTTTACCGGCAGTATTGGTTAGAGAATTCACAATCAGCGTTGAGAGTTTGAAAACATTCGAAGATAGCATCAGGGTTTCAGATTTAACTATTCCTGAGGGCATGGATATCTCAAATGATCCTGACCAGTCAATTGCCTCAGTTATTCCACCTCGTTCACAAGAAGAAATTGACGCTCTTGATTCAGAAGTTGATACAGACGTTTCAAAGGTTGAAGTTGCTACTGAGAAGGATGAAGAAGTAGAGGGCGAAAAAGAAGAAGTAGCAAAGAAAGAGTAACTATGAAGCTGATTGATAAAATCAAGCAAGGAGGAAAGAAGTTCGAGCCTGTAAAATGGCTCTCTTCTTTTGCCGCAAAAAGGAAAGGGCAGAACATTCTTGCTACTTATAAAGAAGTTTGGATTGGTTTGGGGCTTTTAATGATTGTTGTTTTGGTGATTGTTTTTTCTTTGAGCTCAACTGTGGATAAGGTAAGCCCAGCCGTTCAAAACGTTACTGATATTTTGGGGATCACAGATGAGTTACCACGGCATCCATTAACTGGTGTGGCTATCGATGAAGAATACAAAACTTTACCTCAGGTCTTTGGTATTATGGTAGAAAATAGTGCTGATGCTTGGCCACTTTCAGGGATAGATGATGCCTTTTTGGTTATTGAAGCTCCAGTTGAAGCCAATATTCCACGTTTCATTGTTTTTTTCTCTGATGAGGATGCAACAGCAAAAGTTGGACCAGTTCGTTCAGCTAGAAGTTATTACTTAGACTGGAATGATGAGTTTGATGCAGTTTACGCTCATGTTGGAGGATCACCAGAGGCTTTAGAACTAATTAGAGATAAATTTGAGACAATTGACTTCAACCAATTTTGGCATGGCGAATATTTTTACCGCTCTACAGCTCGCTATGCCCCACATAATGTTTACACTACGATTGAGAATTTAACTTCAGCATTAGAAGAGCTTGATCTCAAAAAACCAGAATACGGCACTTGGTTATTTAAAAACGATGAACCAGTTGAAAATAATGGTAAGTCCTTGAGTGTGAATTTTGCAGATGGAACTACCTACGATCTTGATTGGCGCTACAATCAAAAAACAAATGATTACACACGCTATCAAGGAACATCAATAATGCGTTTGGATTATGGTGATACGGTTGAAGTTAACAATGTTGCAGTTATTGCAACTGACATCAAAATTATCGATAACGAAGGTCGTAAAAGTATCGTAACAGTTGGCGAAGGCGATGCTTTGCTGGCGCAAGATGGTAAGGTGATTGTTTGCCGCTGGCGCAAAGAAGAAAGAACAGAGCGTCTACGTTTCTTCGATATTGATGGGGAAGAGATAAAGATGAACGCCGGTAAAACTTGGATCGAAGTAGTCAGCAGCCTCAGCCAAGTCACCACACACGAATAGATTATTTAAAAACACCGCCTAATTTCATTGGCGGTGTTTTTTTTGGTACAATAGTTCAAGCAAACATTTATGGAAGGTTCTGGCTCCAAATTTGAATTCATGCATGAAATGCCCAAGGAGGCAGAGTCAAAAGATTTTGATTTGGGAGAAATAAGTAAATCAGATCACAGAAAGAAAGCTGAGGAACTCATCGGAGGCGGGGAAAGCGAGTTAGTAGCTCAGCATCTGGATCAGTTTGCCTATTTGGATCATAAACATATTGCTAATTTAATCTTAGAGCAGGGTAATGATTTTATTCTAGCGAAATATTTAAATAACTTTGAAGATTTGGATCAAAGTATCGCGGATAAATTGATTAAAGCTGGAGAGGGAAAATCGGTCGTAAAAAATATCTCATCGTTCAATGTTTTAGAACATCGCCATATTGCCGAAAGACTGATTAATGCCGGAGAGGGAGCAATAGTAGCGGAAAATTTAGAAAAATTTTATCACGATTTAGACTACAAAGATCTTGCTAAGAAGTTAATTAAAAAAGGGCAAATAGAATCGTTAGGGAAATATTTAGAAAAATTTCAAGGATTGGATGCCGAGATTGCCGAAAAATTGTGCCGTGAATCTGTAAGTTTTCATATCGCAGAAAATATAAGCTCTTTTTCACCACTCGATCATCGAAAAATTGCTGATATTCTCATTGGCTGGATGGATAGCTGGCAGCTAGTAGAAAATTTAGAAAAGTTTCAAGTAATTGATTACCAAGAAATAGCTCTGAGCATAATTAACAGATTAGGCTCTAGTTCGGGCATCGTAGCTGAGCATTTAGATAAATTTAAAGGAGTTGACCGCCTGCTGATTGCCGATGAAATGGTTAAGCATAGTGCCGGAGATAGAGTGTTAGAGTTTTTAGAAAATTTTGGTGGTTTAAAGGCAATAGATGTTGTGAGAAAGATGATGAGTGCCGGTGATGACATGAGTGTGGCATTTGAGTGTTTTTCTTATTTAAGCGAGGAGGAAAAAAAAGAAATTGCAGTTCCACTAGCGGACAGACTGATTAAGACCGGACATAGCTATGAAGTGCCAATCCTGTTTAATTCCTTGCCAAGTTTGAATCGGGAGGAAGTGGCGCAGAAGCTAATGATTGCTAAAGATGGCGTTGTTATCTTGGAACAATCTGACAAATTTCCTGGAATGGATCTGATTGAGGTTGCCAAGGTCATAATAGCTGAAGGCCAAGTAAA
>JAHISC010000064.1 GCA_018818445.1 Patescibacteria group bacterium
AGTACGTCTCCTCATAAATTTCCCATTCAACGAAATTTCATCAAATTTTGATCCATTCCGCCATGACTGTTTTTACCTGTCAGCCACAGGTCTCTCCTCAAATTTCTATTGTAAAGAACATTATAATATAGCACAAAAACCGCCTTTTGTCAATCCTTCGGTATGCTCAGGATTTAACCTGAGATTACTGAAGGGTCAAGGGGTTTGGAGGTATTTTGGGGCTAAGATTGGCTAAGAAATATCTACTCGGGACGTTGCAAAAGACCTCCCCCGGCCCCTCCTTAGTAAGGAGGGGAGACGAGGCGTAAACGCTCGTGTTTCTCCCCCTTAGTAAGGGGGAGCTAGAGGGGGTCATTTGAATCATTCGGTGCCTATTTGGGGAGCTAGAGGGGGTCATTTGTTTCAAGTGCCTGGATTGTCTTTTTGATTGTTTCTTGTACGCCTTCTAAATCATCAAAAACAGCCGTATTATCTAACCTCAGTACATAAATACCAGCTTTTTTCAGAAACCCATCTCTTACCTGATCGTGTCTTTTACCTTTTTTTGAATAATGAGATTCACCATCAACCTCTATTACTAGCTTTAATTTTGGACAATAAAAATCAGCCGCATAGCTACCAATCCCATATTGACGTCTAAATTTGTAGCCGAGGCATTGCTTTCTAGATAAAATGTGCCAGAGTGCTTTTTCTGCCTCTGGCATCTCTCGGCGGTTTGCACGTCTAAATTCAGTTCCTTCTATTCGGTTAAAGTATTTTCCCATACGCGTACGATTGACCCCCTCCCACTCCCCCTTAGTAAGGGGGAGAGACGCACGAAGGACCTCCTCACAGCCCTGTCACTCGTTTCACTTCTTCAACTGACGTCAATCCTTCCAAGGCTTTCAAGAGTCCATCTTGAGCCATAATAAGCATGCCTTGGTTTTGGGCAACCTCGCGCATTTCGTATTCTGAAATTTCACCCTTTAAAATAAATTTTTCAATTTCTTCATTTTTAATCAAAATCTCATACAAACCAACACGGCCAGAATAACCAGTGCCATTACAGGCCTCGCATCCTTTTGCAGAATAAAAAGTAAGTGCTGTGGTGTCAGGTTTATTCTCTCCTGAGGCTTCTGGGATAGAATCCAAAAGCTCTAGTACCCGTTTTTTATTAGATTCTTCTAGCTCAGCTGGCTTTTTACATTTTTCACAAAGCCGTCTGGCCAAACGTTGACCCATAATCACGTTAATAGCTGGAGCTAACAGAAAAGGCTTTACTCCCATAGCTACAAATCTTGGGATAGCGCCGGCAGCATCATTGGTATGAATTGTGGAGAGCATTAGATGCCCGGTAAGTGCCGCTTGAATAGCAGTATCAGCAGTTTCCAAATCGCGGATTTCTCCAACCATCACAATGTCTGGATCCTGACGCAGAATAGAACGTAGACCCTTGGCAAAGGTGTAGTCTTTGGTTTGATCAATCTGGCTTTGGTTAATGCTTTCAATTTTATACTCAACCGGGTCTTCTAGCGTAATAATTTTAACGCCTGGTTTATTGAGTCTTTGAAGAATAGCGTAAAGGGTTGTAGTTTTACCACTACCAGTAGGACCAGTAGTTATAATCATGCCGTGTGGTTTTTCAATTTGTGGCAAAAGTTTCTGAAGCGCGGCTTCTCTGAACCCTAGTTTTTCTAAATTTAACTGTACTGCATCAGGATTTAAGATACGCATAACTACAGACTCACCCCAAGAAGTTGGCAGAGTGCTGGTACGGACATCAATTTTTTTACCTTTTTGATATATTGTAAAACGTCCATCTTGTGGTCGATCTGTAATATTGAGTTTTAATCCAGCGATTAGTTTGATGCGGCTAATAATTTTTTTCCATTTATTTTTTTCAATAGTTGCTACGTCTTGCAAAATACCATCAACGCGTAAGCGAGCAGCAATAACTTTTTCCTCGGCTTCGATATGAATATCTGAAGATCCAAGTTTAAGTGCAGCGGAGATTATTATGGCCAAAATATCAGTAATGCTGGCCTTATCCAAAACCTTATCAATATCCTCAAAATTATCCATCTGAGCTTGGAACTTATCAAGTTCTTCCTGCGAAATTTGCACGCCTTTAACTACTTGGCGAATTTTTGGGAGCGTTGCGTAAAGTTTAAAAGCTTCATCGAAACTTTCTTGGGAGATTTTATAGAGTTGTGCGTTAGCTTTATGACGTTCTCCGAGTTGAAAAATTAGATCTTTTGCTTCTTGATTCTGCGGATCTATTGCACCGACACGAATTTCTGGACCAGTAAAGAGGAAAGCAATTACTTTAAGCTCCTTAGCTTGTTCTTCTGGAATTAGTTGCAATGCATCCGGACTAATTGCAAAAGCATGGAGATTGATGTACTCCAAACCTTCGGCTGTAGCCATTTGTTGAGCTTCCGTTTCTTCGCCCTTGTGTACGATCTCCTCCATCTTTTCCGTAAAGGCTTCCTCGGTTTTTGTTTTTGGTTGTCTCGGGCCCGGAGCTGGTGGCGCAACAGGCGCGACAGAAACAACCGGCTCTTGGTCAGCTGGTTTATCTATAGCAGTAGCGGGAACTATTGGAGCAGCATCAGCCTCTTTGGCTTTGCGCTCTTCTTGTTCTCGCAGCAAATCTTCAATTGATGGCAGTTCGTCGTTCATGGACTATCTTAGTAAAATCTTTTCAGCTAGAGCTTCGAAGCTGGAAATAAAGGGAGATTTTTCAAAACGATTAACTAGCTGCATCCAGACACTATAGTTAAACATTGTCATAGCTCCTAAAATTAAAGTAGCTATGGTAGCAGCCAAGATTGCTCCGGTAATTGTAATTGCCATCATCAGCAAAATACCACCGCTGCTGAGTGAAGCAAAAGTTAGCAGTCCAAGTGGCACAGCCAAAAGAGCAAGCATTAATTTCAAGAGTATAAGACCCACTAAGTTAATAATGTAGAGAATAATGGCAAGTTCAAAAATTACTAACCAATGTTTTTTTAGGAGCTGCCAGCTTGCGCGATAAGCAACAATAATTCCTTCATCATAACGAACACAATTGATTAGTGTGAACATTCCTAAGGCATTTATTATAAATCCAAGCGGCAAAATGATTAGGTACAGACCCACAAAAACAGCGGCATCAAGCAGTAGAGAAGATGAAAGCAAGTAGACCAAAGGTATTGTGGCGACGAGTTGCAAGATGATGGTAGCTAAAAAGACTAGGGCGTCTATACTGAAGATTCTCCAGAAGTGGAGGTGACGCAAATCTTTTCGGAGAGTGGTGAGGGAGAAACATTTTTTTGAGCGTGCAACTTTTTTAGCATGGTGCAGAATTATTTGCTGGGCAGCTATGATGCAGAAAACTATTGCAGCAAAGATAATACAAATTATAAATAAAGTTACGACAATCCTAATTGTATCTAGAGTAATTAAGGCTTTAAAATAAGAAGTAATCCATGGAAAGGCATTAAATGACTGTTGCAATGATTCAAAACTAATTGAGCTAGCAGGTCTAACGCGCCAAAGATTGTTGATTACACGACTAAAAATAGCACCCGTATTCGCGAGGCCAGCTATGGCGGCAATTAACCATAATTGTTTGTGCGACCAGGTCGCTTGCCATGATTTTGAAAGAAACCCTCCGTATACTTTTAAGGCTTTCCTTGCTTCATGTTTTCCTCTCTTCATAATCAAAACTCTCTGCCTATTATAGCAGAGAGTTGTTGAGTTGTTTAGTTATGTGAGTTGTAAAGTTTTAATGTTTAGAAAACGAGTTACTGTTTCACTAAACAATTTCCTCAGTTTTTATGATCAACTTTGCAACTTTCTTTGCTGGTCCAACAATTTTTTCGAACGCTTCTTTTTCAATTGATTCTTCTTCTAAAAGTTTAGCCACGATAATCTCAATATTGTTTCGTTGTTCGTGAATCACAGATTTTGCAGTTTTTAAGGCATCAGTAAGGAGAGCTAGAACAACCGAGTCAATTTTTTGAGCAGTAACTTCAGAGTAGTCGCGGTTTTCATGGATTTCTTTACCTAGGAAGATCATTTCTTCATGTTCGCCATAGGTACGAGGTCCCATTTCTTCGCTCATGCCGTATTGAGTTACCAAGCTTTTGGCTATTGCAGTAGCTTTTTTCAAATCATTTGCAGCACCAGTAGTAATGTCACCAAAAATTTCTTTTTCTGCCGCATAGCCTCCTAGGATCATAGCTAATTCATCGATGAATCCTTGGCGGAAATACATTTTTTTATCGTCAGCCGGTAAACTCATGGTATAACCTGCAGCGCGACCGCGTGGAATAATAGAAATCTTGTGAACATCATCGCAGTGAGGCAGAACATGACCAACAATAGCATGACCTGCTTCATGATAAGCTGTGATTTTTCGCTCATCATCGGAAAGGACATGACTTTTACGCTCAGGTCCTAGCATTACTTTCTCGATTGCTTCCAAAAATTCCGTTTGAGCAATTATTTTTTTACCGTGTCGAGCTGCTAGAATTGCAGCTTCGTTCATTATGTTTGAAAGATCAGCACCAGAAAAACCAACTGTGCGTTCGGCAATACGTTTAAGGTCAACGTCTTCTTCTACTGGTTTACCGATTCCATGAATTTCTAAAATTGCTTGACGATCTTTTAAAGAAGGCAAATCCAAAGTGATTCGTCGATCAAAACGACCAGGTCGAAGGAGAGCAGGATCTAGAACATCAGGTCGGTTAGTGGCAGCCATCACAATCACACCGCTGTTAGGATCAAAACCGTCCATCTCCACTAGAATTTGGTTGAGTGTTTGCTCGCGTTCATCATGACCGCCACCAAGTCCAGTGCCGCGTTGGCGTCCAACAGCGTCGATTTCATCAACAAAGACAATGCAAGGAGCTGCTTTTTTTGCTTTAGCAAATAAGTCACGAACACGCGATGCTCCAACTCCCACAAACATTTCTACGAATTCAGATCCTGACATGTGAAAGAAGGGAACACTGGCTTCACCAGCAACGGCGCGAGCTAACAAAGTTTTTCCTGTTCCAGGCAGTCCCATAAGTAGCACTCCTTTAGGAATTTTTGCTCCAACTTCAATAAACTTTTTTGGATGTTTTAAGAAGTCGACAATTTCAGTTAGCTCTTCTTTAGCTTCTACTGATCCAGCTACATCTTTGAAAGTGACGTTGTTCTTTTTATTATGCTCCCGCGCTTGCGATTGTCCAAAAGCCATAGCTCGGTTGTTAGTGCCTTGCATCTGGCGTAAGAGGAACCAGAATACAATCACAAAACCAACGAGAAAAATCAGCGTTGGGCCAACTGATCTCATAAGATTGACAGCAGTACTGACATCTTTAACTTCAATTTTTACAGTAGTGATCTGCTCACTTGTTAATCCATAATTCGTGAGAAGTTCTGCTAATGGTTCACCAGATTCTTTTTTAGCTGAGAACTCTACTCCTTCTCTTGTAAAAACAGACAGAGTGTCTTCTCTGACTTCGATACGATCAATTTCATCAGCTTCGATTCGTTCAACCAAAGATGAGATAGCTATTACTTCTGGTTTAGGATCTTGCATTTTATAGCCTGAAAAAATTATTCCCAAGGCAATGATTACAAGAATGAAGATGATCAGATTTTTTGAAAGTGGTTTCATATTTTTTTCAATTCTAAACAACGGCACTCTAGCATGCAGGGGACTCTTTGGCAAGGCTTCTCTACAAAGTAAAAGACAGGCTTGCGCCCGCCTTTTACAACTTATTCAATATTTACTACTGCCTCTTCCTGTACTTCGTTTGAATCAACTTCTTCCTCAGCCTCAGTTGGGGCAATATCTTCAGGATTTACAGCAGCTTCTTTAACTTCTTCAACTTCTTTGGTTTCAGCTACTCCTGCAACGTCTTTCTTTTTTTCATCCAATGCTTTGATGGAGAGTCCAAGACGATGTTCGTCAGGTTCAATCGAGACAATTTTGAATTTTCGAGTCTCGCCAATTTTTCCCAAGACTGACATGTCCTCAATTTGCTCGTCAGAGAGCTCAGAGACATGAGCTAAACCGTGGATTTCTGGATCAAGTTCGACAAAGAATCCGAATGGATTGATTTTGAGAATCGTACCCTCAACTGTGTCTCCGATTTGGTACTTCTTTGCAACATCTTGCCATGGGTCACCAATTAGTTTTTTCATGGAAAGGAAGATTTTACTTCCCTCGATACCGATAACTTCTGCTTTGATAGTCTGACCAACTTTTAGAATATCTTTAGGATGGTCAATTCGTTGCCAAGCGATTTCGGAAATATGAACCAAGCCTTCCAAAGCAGCATCTGGTTCACTACCTGGTGGAACAAATTTGATGAAGGCACCGAAATCAGCTAAAGCTGTAACTTCACCCTCAGCAATATCACCTACACCGATTTTTGAGATAATACTTTTTTGTTCTGATTCCCAAACAGCTTTTTCTGAGAAGATTAATTTTTCGTCAGTCTCATTCATGTCTAGGATCTTAACCATGAGGCTGCGTCCAATAAATTCTTTAAGCTTATCAAGGATTTTTTGCTTATCACCACCAGTAACACGCGGATAATTTTCTGGTGCCAACTGTGAGACAGGCAAGAATCCAGTAAGATGCTGGGTTTGAACTAACAAACCACCTTTATTTGCATCCAGGATTTTAACTTTAACCAAGTCGCCTTGCTTGAAAGTCTTTTTCAATTCTTCCCATGATTTCTTATTACCAGCGTAACGGAAAGAAAGTTCCATTTCGCCGTTTTCATTTTCTAGTCCAATGACAGTTGCTTCAACTTCGTCACCTTCCTTTAAATCACTGTAAAGTTTTGACTCTGAAAACAGTTCACGCGCACGCACTACACCGGTGGTCAAGCCACCAATATCAACGCGAACTTCACGGCCTTCAGTTGATAACACTTTTCCTGAGATCAAATCACCAAGAGCTGGGATATTAAAAAAATCCCCGTCTTGAAGGAGAGATTCCATTTGATTATTTTGGGTTGTTTCGTCTGACATATGTATTTTCCTGTGTGCGTTTTGCTCCAAAGAGCGCTAGGCCAACAGGGGCTAATAATTAAGGTGAGGGAAGTGTAGTAAAATTGGCGTAATTTGTCAAGAGGGGCGCTCGTGTATGGGCGAAATTATTCAGTCGTCC
>JAHISC010000065.1 GCA_018818445.1 Patescibacteria group bacterium
GTCCTTGGCATGTAAGCCTCTGGTTGATAATAATCGTAGTAAGAAACAAAATATTCAACCGAACTCTCTGGAAAAAATTCACGAAACTCATTACACAGCTGAGCAGCCAAAGTTTTATTGGGTGCAATAACTAATGTTGGCTTATTAACGTTTTTAATCACATTAGCCATGGTGAAAGTTTTCCCAGACCCTGTAACGCCAAGCAAAGTCTGCTTATGCAAACCTTTTTTAAGACCACTGGTAAGCGCCTCAATTGCTTGAGGCTGGTCTCCTGCCGGTCGAAATGGTGACTGTAATTTAAAAGACATACAGAAAACCCCAGATCCCTTGTTTACTAGTGCCCTATTGGACACCTTTTGGGGATCTGGTTGCCTAAAAAATATACTGTACAAGCACTGAGCTGTCAATCCTATTCCCTCTTGCCTTCTTTCCAATCCATCACCACATCAATCGCTCCGGCTGGCATTTTTTCCATCCAGCCTCTATCACCAGACTTGATCATCTCACGAATTTCCTTACTAACATGCCCTGGCACCAAAGAAATCTTTTTACTGGCGATACCTTGAGCCTCAGCTAAGGCTAAAACATTTTCATTTCCGCTCCAAATCGTTGGTGAATCAGGATTATCAGCTGCTTCTATGATTTTATCTAACCATTCCTCATCTTCATCACAATCATAGACGATCACGATTTCTGCATCAACAATATCTTCGGCTAATAGTGCTGCGCTGATCATTTCCCTGATCTGGTCGCTAGTAAATAAATCATCCGAGCCCATTTGATCATCTGCGCCGCAACAAATAACAATTACACTCCGGCTACAAGATTTGATCATACCTTTCACAACTAAAAGCTGTCCGTTATGAAATGGTTGAAAGCGTCCTGGAAAAATACATGCAGACATAGATTAGGTTGAAGGTTAAAGGTTAAGGTGAGAAGGTTACAAATTTATTTTTGTCGCCATGCCTTTATTATATCATCAAAATTAGCCGGTTTTTCAAATTGACGTGTCAACTCATGCATGAGCATTGGCGGCACATCGATATGAGTCATATCAACGCTGCCAAGACCTTCTTCCTCACACATTGCCAAATAACCAATGTCACGTGGCTCAATTCCCATTAAAGTTGTGGCCACTGCATCAACCGCCACTGCATCCATACCAGCAACAACCACATTCATTTGCAAAGCTGTGCCGCTCGAGGGACCATCGCCCTCCATTGCTGTAATCCCATCAATAATACCCACATCACACGGCAACTGACGATAAAGCTCCATAATAGTGCGGTGATGAGCTAAAGAGCCTTCTTCGTGTAACCACGGCCAACGTGCCCAAACACGCCCACTAACACTGATTCGCGACGGCACAATCCAAGTACCAATACTCCAATTTTTAACGCTCAATGTTACACCAACATCACGATGAATTTTCATTGGCGTAAGAGAAATTTTTAAGTCAGCTTGGCTGGCAATTTTTGAACGACGAATCGGGTTATGGGTGCCATCAGCTTTAATAGAATAGCCGGGAACAAACTCATCATCATTCAAATCCACTAGTTCAAGATTATCATACTCTTCCAAAAGTCGGTCATAACCAAAATTACGAAAAGCAGCCACAGTTCCACAATAAGAAGCGTCGCCAACGAAAATCTTGGCTGCTGAATGCGTTCTAATGACATCTAAAACTCCACGAACTGCATCAATGTGAGTTGAGGCTATTTGGATCTCATGATGTACCAAATTGACCTTGATCAAGATGGTATGAGCCTCTTTGCAGCGAGTAATAAAATCATCGCCAAGCGCTTCTACGGCTTTGGCGACAGTTGGCCGACGATTATTGCCAGTTTCGATAGTAACATTAATCATGACGCTAGTTTAGCACAATCAATTTTTGAGGCAATGCCTTCTATTTTCTAATTCGCGCGAATTAGAGTATAGATAAGATATACCCTCCAGGTTCGTCTAAAGACTCGGCCAAATAGTAATATACCAAAAGGCTCGATTGTTTTGTTCGAACGGCCTGAATAGACTTTAAAATAGTTAGATGTTTTGAAGTGGATTGAATCGATAAATCAATGGCATCTGCAATTTCACTGACCGAAGCAACAGGATGGTCTTTTAAGTATTTCAAAATCTTCAATCTTCTTCGATTGGCTAAAACTTTTAATATTCGTTCAAGGCTTTTGAATTTATCCATAATTCTATTATATTTTCTAATTAGCGCTAATTAGAAAGCGGTTGCTTTCACCCATTCTTCAAAAAAACAATATTGTTGTGGAAATTTACACGTAATTACACGCCTGGATCTGCCAATAGTCACGATAAAGACTATCGCGAACGATAAGCTCGCTGTGTGTACCAGCGTCTACAATTTTTCCTTTATCCATCACTAATATCTGATCAGCCGACATTACAGTTGAAAGTCGGTGGGCTATAACTAAAGTAGTCCTGTTTTTCATAACTTCCCTCAAAGCTTCTTGAAGATCGTGCTCAGTTTTTGAATCCAGTGCACTGGTAGCTTCGTCTAGCACTAAAATTGGCGGGTCCTCCAAGAAAACTCGTGCAATGGCTATACGTTGTTTTTCTCCACCAGACAATTTAACACCACGCTCCCCAACTACTGTGTTATAGCCTTTTGGTAATTTCATTATAAAATCATGTGCTTGA
>JAHISC010000066.1 GCA_018818445.1 Patescibacteria group bacterium
TCGAACGCCGGAGCCATACTGCGCCGACTCTGCCGGGAGGCGCGGTGGCGAGGCGGTGGCCAGGCCGAGGAGGCGGAAGCCGACGAGAGCCGAGGCCGAATCCCTCCCTCTCCGCCATGAAAAATGGTCAGTCGTCAGACTGGCCTTTTTTCATTAAAAAGAAAGGGAGCCAGCCAACTGCTTGGCTGACGTAGGGATTCGAACGCCGGAGCCATACTGCGCCGACTCTGCCGGGAGGCGCGGTGGCGAGGCGGTGGCCAGGCCGAGGAGGCGGAAGCCGACGAGAGCCGAGGCCGAATCCCTCCCTCTCCGCCATCAAAGTGCCACCGTTTTGCGGTGGTGTTTTGTTATACTCAAGTGGGACTTCAGAACGAACTTGTGATAATATTGATCTATATGAGTATCTTCAACCCAGAGCTGAAAGAGTTTAGGGAGTCTAATTTTGAGGCGAATAAATTCTCTCAAGATACAGAAAAACGACTACTAAAAGCTCTCGAGGACAAGAAGGAACGCTACGCAGACATCGCTCAATGTCCGAACAAATCATGTGGTGTTCCTGTAAAGGTTGAAATGCAGGGCGACCATGTTCGTGTGAGTTGCCCTACTTGTGGTTGGGAGACTGTGTTGAGGCGTGATGTCAAAACGCACGAAATGAAGCTCAATGAAGAGCCATTCAATCAAATCGAAAATGGTGAGAAGAAATATGAGTTGCGACTAAACGACGAAAAGCGAAAACAATTGCGTCTTGGCGACCACATCGTATTTAGCAAGCTCCCTGAGTTGAATGAGAAGCTGGAGGCCGAGGTTATATCACTTGAAAAATATCAATCATTTCACGAAATGTACAAGGCGCTGCAAGCTGATTTTTCTGAATACTCAGAGGATGAGTTTGTGAAAGAAATGTACAAATACTACTCTCCAGAAGACGAACAGAGATTCGGAGTTTTGGCGATCAGTATTAAGCTAGTTGGCTAAAATCGACATTGAAACTCTCCCAGTCAACAGTCCTGATCCAGTATTCGGAGCCACGAAAAAAGAACAGATTCTTCTGTTCTTTTTTTGTTGTTTGAGTTGGGTGGGATTCGAACGGGAGAAGGAGCCAATGTCTTGGCTCCGAGTAATTGCCCGAGCTAATACGATGAGAGAGCATCTATTATCCAGACCTGACCTAACCCGAGGCACTGATCATATATCTCCATTACTTTATTGTTTCAACTCCTTTAAGAATTTTATAGGACCCGTAGAACATAATTATTGAAGAAATAAATACTGAGCTTCTTAAGATGTAACGCATCTCTTCTCCTCCCAGTAGACCCCATCCATGCATTCCAAATGCAAACATTCCTAGTGCAATAAAAAGCATTCCTAGTGCAATTAGTTGTAAGCCGGCGCCAACAGTCCCTCCAGAAAAATACTTTGATGCTTTTAGTGTTATGAAAAATGAAAACACCGCAAGCACTGCAGATACAGGCCCAAAAGTACTCTCATAAAGGAAGTGGAAGTATGAAACGTCTGTTTTTATATCAATCGAAAGTAGTCTAATGATTGCAGCGATAAAAACGATTGTTGACATTATAATAGCGACTTGTGCCAGTTGTGAATTTCTCATAATGACAATTATATTTTGTTGTCTATAACCGTATTATACATGAAATATATATAAGTACAATTTTATATAAATATCAACTTGATATTATAGATCATTTTCGTCAATCATAGATCTTCTATATCCTGTTTTCTATCAAGCTAGACAGTCCTTTTCAACTTTTGCACGCTTAGCAAGCTCTGCATCACGTTGATTAATATTTAGCCCTTCCTCCATAAACGAAAAATCTCAAAATACATTACACAAAGTATACCACTAACAGAAAATTCTTGGTTAATAATTTTTTTCTCTAGCTTTAACGGTGACAAATGAAAACAAATAAGAATCAAACGATCAGCTTAAAGACGGAGATCAGGCGAATTATGTCATTATCGGCTGTAACTCTGGCCTTTTTTCATGAAAAGAAAGGGAGTCAGCCAACTGCTTGATACTTTTTACCCCCTTGCAATCGTATAAACCCAAATAACCTCTGCCCCAGCACAGCGAAGGGTTCGAATAGCTGCGCGGGCAGTAGATCCTGTTGTCCAGACGTCATCAACCAAAAGAATCTTTTTGGGTACATACATGCCGGAGAGAATCTGAAATGGTGAATCTTTCATTTCTTCCTCACGTTCTTTATCCGATCTATGAGCCTGTTTACCAGTTCCTCTCACTCTTTCTAAAATATCAGCCTTTTCTTTTCCAAGAGTGGTAGCTATGAACTCAGCACATAACTTAGACTGATCAAATCCCCTCTCACAAACTCTGCGTCGGTGCAAAGGAATAGCTAATACAGATTGAATACCAAATGTGTCCAAACACTGACGTACCTGATTCAACTCGACGCCAATACGTGTTCGAAGTAAATTCCAGGCAGTTTCATCATAATGATACTTCCAATTACCAATCAAGGCTCTAGCAACCGGGTCAGCATAAGCAAAAGTTGTTAGGTGACCATCGGGTGTATTATCTTCTGTACATCTAGCACAGGTTTCACCGAAAATAGATTCCTTTCCACAGACAACACATTTTGCTGGAATGCGTCCAGGATGCCAATTAACATTACATTTATCACAGAGTAGTTGCCCCTCCTCACCGCAGCGAACGCAGTAACGTGGGAAAATAGAGTCAGTCAATCGCAAAACGAGGCCTTTCGACCTCGCTCCCCTCCATATTTTTTTGTTTTCTAGTTCCATTGAAAATTATCAACCAACCAGGAGTCTCCGTTCCTGACTAATTCTAGATCAATCTCTTGATACGAGATAGTTGTGTTAGCCGGCGAGTCAATCGATTCCTTACGCTGAGTAGTAATTTTTATCGAAGCCGCACTATCAGTTTCAGCCACAACTTCCATGGCAATAACTTTAGTGGAAACGCCGTAATAGGCGGAACTTATACTTTGTCTAGCTTCCTCCGCAATTCTATGCAATCTAGTCTGCAAAGAAACCGTAGCCAAGCTCATTACATCATCAACGTTAGCATAGTCAGATTCCGTAGAAAAACTACCAAATCGCTCCACAAAAGATCGTGCTATCGGGTTTGGTAGGTATTCAACTGGTCCAGAAAGGTCAATTTCTTCGGGAAATTCGACTATTGGAACAGTGTCTGAAAGATCCTCTAAATCTGTAGTTTTTTCTTTAAAAAGTATGAAAATAATAATAATTATAAGAGCTAAAACAATAGTAATGGCCCCTATAACCTCCCAGGTTTTTTTTGTTACTTGCATACTATATTTGAGTTGTATTTTCTTCTCCGGACA
>JAHISC010000067.1 GCA_018818445.1 Patescibacteria group bacterium
CATCCAAGCAGCTAGGTAAATCAAAAAAGTTAATTTAACTAACTCAGCTGGCTGGAAAGCTATGCTACCAATTGACACCCAACTTTTAGCAAACGTTCCATAATCAGCACCAACTCCAGGAATAAAGACTAGAATCAACAAAATTATTGAAATTCCCAACATCGGAAAAGCCCATTTTCTATAAGCTTGGTACGGAATTGATAAGGTAATAGCAAGAGCAACAATGCCTGGCAAAAGTCCGGATGTAATCTGATGTTTAAGAAAATAATAGCTGTCCCCAAACCTCTCATAGCCCATTGGGCTGGAAGCAGAGGTTAGAATAACTAAACCAAAAACAACAAGAACACCAACTACCAGGAAGAATGTTGTGTCTATTTGTCCCCTCGCTGGAGTTCGCATATTTAGCCGACTAACCCAATGTCGAGTAAGGCGATAATTATTCCCAAGAAAGCTGCTATCCAAGAAATAACCCAAAAACGCATCACTACCTTTGGCTCAGGCCAACCGATTGCTTCGTAATGATGGTGGATCGGTGCAACTTTAAAAACCTTTTTCTTAAAAACCTTTTTAGCTATTATCTGAATAATCGTGGTAACAGATTCGATAACAAAAACCAGACCAATAATCGGTAAAAGCAGCGCATAATTAGTCAGCATGGCCACAATTCCTAAAGTGACCCCTAACGACATAGCACCAGTGTCGCCCATAAAAAATCTAGCTGGGTAAATATTGAACCAGAGAAACGCGAGCAGTGCTCCAGAAATCACGCCACAAAAAGCAGCCAGCTCGTATTTCTCTAACATGAAAGCAATAACTGCATAAGCTCCAAAAGCTGAAACTAATGTGCCGCCAGCTAAACCATCGAGACCGTCTGTCTGGTTGACCGAGAACGACGTCCCAACGATTACCAGTACAAACAAAGGAATGTACCAGTAGCCAATTTCAAAACTATCAATCAATGGAACGCGTAACAGATCCCAATCTAGTTTAAAGAAAAACCACCAAGCGCCAACTAAAGCAATTAGAGTATAAAGAACGAGTCGATGACGAATATCAATACCTCCACCGTTTTTGCCAATTTGCCTAGCATTTAAAAGATCATCGCCTAGACCAACTATGCCCGAAGCTACCAAAGCCGCCAGTGGCAACCAAGTTTGACCGCGAGTCAAGAAGTGAAGTTTGCCCAAAAAGTGAGTTGGATCTATTGAATGGAATAGCATGAAAAATAATGCTACTCCCAGAACCGTACCCCAAATGAGAACTCCGCCCATAGTTGGAGTACCAGCTTTTTTTAGATGCAACTGGTGAAAAATGGGTGCCTGTAATTTGCTCCGCAAAGTTTTCCCCATTTTGTATTTGTATAACAAGTTAGTCAGCAATGGAGTCCATAAAATTGCCACCACAAAAGAGATGGTAGTAAGCGCTAAAATTTTTACCAGAATAAAAACATCAACCATATGCTAAGTTAAAAAGAACGACAAAAATCATTGAAATAAATAAAAGAAATTGAACAAGCATGGCTGTTGCTGCTAGAAATTTACTCAAAACCCTTTCTCTCTTCCAAAAAGCAACAGCTAATAAAAAATTAACAATCAAAATTACTGCACCAGAAACTGGAATCATAAAAACCCGCCACCAAACACCGAATGAATCAACACCGAAATGAATATTGTAATGAAGTGGTATTGTACCTGCCTCTTTAATATCAGGTAATAATTGCCAAGCAGGAAGCAGAGTCATTAAAGCTAAAAACAAAAAAGCAACAATAAAAGTGACCTGGAAGAACCTCTTAGCAAATAGTGCCTTAAAATTCTTACCCCATTGTATAATTTTTGTCTTCATACGCCCAAATTGCCTAAGAAAAATGCCCAATTTCCTTAATCTGTACGTTAGGAATCATACATCTTTCCCGACTTCTTGACAACGACCACTAAATATTGTACGATTCCGCCAGTATTAATTGAAATTTCGCATTGCCCGCATCTAGCGAGCGTAGCCAAATTTCGGTGAACGTATAATTTCGAAATAAACGAGCGTATAATTTTGGATGAAATATTGTTGAAGCGCGAGGAACGAAGTAAGACGTACTAGAAAAGTACGTTGTCGAGTACCGCAGCGCTGAAGCAATAGTTCGCCAAAATTAAAGCGAGTATTCATATGGCACATAAAAAAGCGCAAGGCTCCACAAGAAACGGCCGAGATTCGAACGCACAACGTCTCGGTCTCAAGAAGTCAAATGGCGAGTATGCAAAAACTGGTCAGATTTTGATTCGTCAGCGTGGAACTAAGTATCGACCTGGTAAAAATGTTGGCCGCGGCAAGGATGACACTTTGTACTCATTGACCAATGGAACAGTTCAATTTTTGAAAAAGAAGGTTATGAACTTCCATGGAAGTCTGATCAAGAAAACCTTTGTCAGCATTGTTGAAACAAAATAATGTAAACCAAAAATCCGACCACTCCGGTCGGATTTTTGGTTACTTATAATCTTTTCTTTTAATCGGAAAAATCACCAGGGCTAATAAACACAAAAAAGCAGCAAACACAACAACCCATTGTGCTCCTCTTACAGCTAAGTATCCGGCAAATATTAAAATGGGTATATCCAGAATCCCCTTTAATACATTCAAATTGGACAACGCAGTCGCTCGATTCCAAGATTTTAACCTACAATTAAAAATATCTGAAAAATGTGCGTATCGCATATTCTCCATAATAATCGAGGTAAGAATTGCAAAGAAGACCAGCCATCGATTTCCAGAAAATGCTGCAACAACAATAGCTAGCATTGCTCCCCATCCAGCTTCAACAAAAATAAAACGTAATCCCAGCCAGCCTTTAAGCTCCTCTGAAAACCACGAAATCAGAAACACGGAAGCCTGCATCAAGACATAAAATACACCGAACCATATAGCTGTAAATCCAAAATCAACAAACATCGGCTGATACGCTCGCCAGACTAAGATACTAGCAATAAAAAAGAGTGTGCGATTCATGGCTACTCGCAAAAGCATTGGCTGGGATTTTATCAAATCTAAACTATCAGAAAAAATTCCCTTCTCGTAATCTTCCACGCTACGCTCATGCTTTGGCTCAGCTAGAAATAACAAAACAATAAATGACAAAATAATTGCCATAATCTCAATACCAATAAGAATCTGGAACTGTGACTCAAGTAAATCTTTAGCGATAAACGCTCCGATCGCAGGCACAAAAATTTTAAATATATTTTTGGCTGACTGAAGACGACCGAAGTACTGTGTAAGTTTTGACTCCTCCTTTAATTCCTTTAAAGAGTCATAAAGCAAAGCCTCTTCTGTTCCTGAAAACATTGAGTAGGACAATGAGATTAAGGACTGCACTAAAATAAACATCCAGAAACCATGAGCAAACCACATGATAGAAAAGGCGCCTGCTAATATAAAAGAACCGAGTAGCAAGGTCTTCTTACGACCAATTTTATCCGCAAGGTATCCTGACGGTACTTCAAAAATAAGCGTTACCACTGACCAAGCTAAGGTTAAATAAAATACTTGTTCAAAAGTAACACCGCGGTGCAAATAAAAAAGCACCACTATAGCGTTGAGGGTTTTTAGCTCTGTCAAAGCCTTGCCCCAAAACAACAACCTTGGATTTCTTTTAAGCCTTTGAAGCCTCGACATGTTCTATTTATCTTGCGCAGCACGGAGAAAGTCAACAAACAACGGATGCGGCGATAATGGCCGACTTTGAAATTCTGGGTGAAACTGAACTCCCACAAAAAACGGATGATCTTTAACCTCAACGATTTCAACCAGGCTATTATCAGGTGAAGTTCCAGCAATAACTAAACC
>JAHISC010000068.1 GCA_018818445.1 Patescibacteria group bacterium
CACAATCATCGCCGATCCTAAATTGCCAATTGGCGCGTACTCGCCAGACGTATAATCTCGCAACGAAGCAGCTAACCTATCCTCACTGAACCTCAAATCTACCCCATGACTAGTTCCAGGATCTTGAGCAATAAACTCACTAGTAGAAAAATCAAATCCATTGATAACTATCATATGCCGCAAAGGCCCGGCACCTGTATAGTATGGATTTCCGATAGTTTGACCGTTAATTGGTACTACAACCAGATGACCATTTTTTAATTCTTCGCGAATATCATTGGTTGAAATATTTCTCACAACTGAATAATTGGTAAAACCATAGTAAGTTTTTATCAATCGTTCAGCCGTATCCTCGGCGCTCGTGTCATAGTAGTAGCCCCAATTTACTTTTTCCCAATCAGACATAGCCACGATAGCGTCTCGCGCTTCCACGAGCGTAAAAGTCTCTCCTCTCGCCCACTTAACAGCCATCAAAACGCTAGCTTCCTCACAACCTTCTGCTTGACGCTTGTCACTCCAGTCGCCAAATGGTGCTTGCGAAGTAAAATTTAGCTGAATATAACTTTCTAGATTATTTTGTTTTGATTGAGCTATAGAAATTCGTTTTAAGTCACTCGAAGTAATCCCAAGACTTTGAAAACGCATTACTTCGTAAGCAGTTTCTGGCCGTCCCAAATAATATCGTTGCAATGATTCGGGATGCACATACCAAGCTTCACCGTGCTCTTCAACTTGTAAAAGAATTCTGCCGGCTAATCGGCTGCGAATTGACCAGTCGCTAGTTTGGCTGCCTCCAGCTACTGGAATTTGTGCCAAATCTGTATTGCTGATGCCTAAGCCTAAACTAGACATCAACTGAAAAGCTGCCGCTCCATCGGCTAAATAATAACGCTCCAGATTAACTGGGTTAACGTACCAAGCTTCACCATGATTTTGCACATCCAATAAAATGTAACCGGCTGTTCGCTGACTAATAGATGCTGCCTTTACCGAAATCGGTAGCAGTAAAAAGAAAAATAAAAAAAACCAATACTTCATATCCATTCATTCTACTATGTCCTGAGGTTTTACAAAACCAAAACCTGCTTGCCACTACAGGGCTTGACAAAAAAAAGAGTTTTAAGTAACCTATCGATATTAAGAAATTTACGAGCGTTGCAAATTATGTTAACAATTCGACTTTCACGCACAGGCAAACGCCACAAACCACAATACCGAATCGTTGTACAAGAAAAACAACACGACCCATGGTCACCGGCTATTGAGGTTATTGGACTTTATAATCCAGGAACTACACCAAGTTCAATTCAGTTCGATGAAGAACGCGCCAAGCACTGGCTCGAGAAAGGCGCTATTCCTTCCAATACCGTGCATAACATGCTGGTCAATGCAGGACTTTTGAAAGCTGAAAAAGCTAAGTCAGTCCAAATTACCAAGAAGCGAACTGACAGGATGGAAAGCAAGAAAGTAGAAGCAGCAGAAAAGAAAGCAAAAGCAGAAGCAAAAAAAGCAGAAGCTGAGGCCGCAGCTGAAGAGGCTGCAAAGGCAGAAAAAGCCGCAGCTGAAGAAGCAAAAAAAGCTGAGGCCGAGGCAAAAGCTGCAGAAGCTGCCAAGCCTGAAGAAGCAGAAGTTCCAGCAGAAATAGAACCAGCAGCCGAAGAGACTAAAGTTGAAACAGTTGAAGAAAATACAGCTGAATAAACATTTAAGACAGGTCAAACGACCTGTCTTTTGCTTTTTACAAACTTATGCTATCCTTTTTTTAGTGATGGCCCTGCTACCAATTTAAAAAGGTCGATTGCAGAAAGCTGTTACTAGTAGAAATGTAAGAAATTGTATGGAACAAGATCAGCAATTCGTGGAGTCTATCGTCAAGGAGATTGTTAATCACCCAGAAGACGTACGTACCGAACGAACGATTGATGAGCGAGGAGTCCTAATTACCCTTTTCATTAACCAAGAAGATATGGGTTATGTAATCGGACGATCAGGACAAACTGCCCGCTCAATCCGCACCCTTCTTAAAATCGTTGGCGCTAAGCAGAATGCGCGTGTGAATCTAAAGATTCATGAGCCAGAAGGTTCTCGCCGACCTCCTCGTGAGGAACGCGCTCCGGTAGTTGAAGAAGAAACGGATACTTCAGTCGTAGACAACCTATCATTGTAAGAAACCAAAAAACCACAGTTCTCTTGAGCCGTGGTTTTTTGATTGCTTGGCTTTAAGCTTTTTAAGTCAAACTTTTAATTATAATTAACTCGCTCACAAACCAGTTAGCCGTTGTGGCGAAGGAGCCTGCCTGCCGGCAGGCAGGCGTAGCGATTTCGCCACAAAGGCCGGCGGCTAAACGAATTTTTCCCGAAGGGAAAAGTTGCGTTAGCTTTGCGAACAATTTCCACTAGACGTGCAAGCTAACCGTTTAGCCACTGTTAGGTGATGTATTTTTTTAGCGGGAGATGGTAGCGAAATTCAAAAAACCAATCCTCGAACTCCTGAATATCTTCAACTTGTTCTCTCATTGCGTTTTTAGACATGCCACGAGTATTATAAAATGGAGCGTCGTGAGCTGGATCGGCAAGTTTTTCGTGAATAGCTCGATCTTTTTTAAGAGCCACTTTTCTGACCATTTCCATCACATCATCAAAATTATCAATGTCTATAACGTCTGGTAGCTCGTGAACTCCACAAACTAAAAAGTTGCTCAGTCGCGTGAATAGCTCGGATGGTTTTTTGAATTCTCTATTTGGTAGTGATTCCATATATAGTGTTAAAAAATATTACATATAACGTTTGCGTATATCTGATGTTTTACGGAGCGAAGCGAAGTAAAATATGGGTGGAGGCTTGCGGAGGTACGGAGCAAGCCGTAACCGCATAGCCAGTGTTAGCTGATGTATGCTTTTCCTTTTAACCCGTTAGGGTGCTTTCCAAAATGGACAAAATTGATTTTTTGTTTTTACTTTGGGCAGAGGGGTTGGGGGTGAATGCACAAAAGTAAAAACTCCTTCTTAATTTTTTTCTTTGGGTATCATTACTGCGTGATTTCTTTTTATTGTTTCATCGTATTTAAATGAAAATGCTTCTGGCATATCTACGTTTGTATGCAGTTGTATGCCATCCTCATCAAGTAAATCGTTAATATTTTTCCATAACATATCTATCATTTCTTGTGGGTCGTCTATAAAGTGAATAGCATCTTCAATTCCCGATCCAGTATTAAAAACCGCATGAGACATGATTGTGTCAAACGGCCCGAGTTTTTGTAATTTTTCAATTAATTCAGATTGTTCCAGAGATAAGTCGCCAATGTTTCCGCTCAGAAGCTGTGTTTGAGGCTTACCATCTCTAGATAAAATTCCAGAATGTGCTATTAAAACTGCCAGTTCATCATACTCTATGCCGTAGGCATCTGCACCATAAAAACGCAACATTTCTGACAATGAACCATTATCATCACCTAAAACTAAAAGTTTTTTACTATCTAATACAGTTTTTATATCATTGATAGGATCTTCTTCATCAATTTTACCTTTTTTAAGGCAGGAGACTAAATAATACAATTGATAAATTTTATCTTCTCGTTTGATTCCTAAATGATATTTGATTTGTTGGGATGTCTCAGAACTATTACTTTCATTGAGTATTTTTAGATTTTCGGGCTCATCAGCATAAAGTGCTTGTAACTTTGTAACGATGTTTTCTAACTCTTCTTTTGTTGGTGGATTGTGATAAAGATCAGGAAAATCTTTTTTAATTTCTGTCATTAATCTCTGAAAAATTCTCCAGTTTTCGTTTTCAATATTGCCTATCATATGTTGTCTTCCGTCTGCATCCCAATTGTAATTAAAAATCAATTTAATCTCATCAATATCGAATTTTGGTCTTTGTCCCTCTTCAATTTGGTGTTCATAATTTTTTGGTCTGTCCATAATTTTAGATTAAAAGATGTTTTTGGAGCGAAGCGGAGAAAACTCCACTACTCCCCTCTAAAAATAAAGAAAAAAATCAATTTTGTCCATTTTGGGAAAGCAAGGGCGATTTAGCCCTTAAAAGGAAAAGCATATTTCAGCTAAAGGCCGCGGACTGATCCGAAGTACCTGAAATCATCATAGATGATGGAAGGTATTTTGGATAGTCCGCTGTTAGACGACGTCGCCCTTGCGACGGAGGCTAACGGCGGACGTAGTCCGCGGCCTTTA
>JAHISC010000069.1 GCA_018818445.1 Patescibacteria group bacterium
ACCATTGCTGCTGGCGATTATTTTGGAGCAGTCATGCTAGCTCAATTAATCAGATCTGATATTAAAAAGGAGTGTGGGGTCGCCTGTACAGCTTCGATTGGTATTGCACCAAATAAAATTGTGGCAAAACTAGCTTCCGAATCAGTTAAACCTAGTGGCCTTACAAGTGTTATGCCTGACGAAGTTGAAGACTTTGTTCAGACTAAAGCATTGCAGGACGTATGTGGCATTGGACCCCGAATAGAGAAAAGGTTAAATGCCATGGGTATTAGCTCTATGACTAGCTTAAAGGAGACGACTTTGGAAAAATTAGTTGCTGAATTTAAAAGTTATGCTCACTTTTTGTACTCTGTATCCAGAGGTCTTGGAGATGACCATATTGACGACCAAGATGCGCCGCCAAAATCAATTGGACACTCATACACTTATCCTTATGACTTAACAGAATCCGCTGATATTAAAAAACATTTACTAGCTTTAGCAGATCGAGTTGCCTGGCGTATGCGTCGAAAAGGTTTTATTGGTACAAATTTATCTGTCTACGTTCGCTATAAAGGGTTTGGCAGCATGGGTGTACAAAAAAAATATCGAGAGCCAATGGAGGATGGCTTACAAATTTATAAAAATTCTTGGCACTTAATAGATCAAATACGCGATCCGAATATTCCGATTCGCCTTTTGGGTATTTCTATGAGTGGTCTTTTAGCCACACGCATGCCTTCAGCACTTTTTCCCAAAGATAAAAAAATGCATCAAATTTTAAATGCTCTTGATTTAATTCAATCAAAATTTGGCTCTGGTGCCTGGCAACGAGCTGCTACGGTTGGCTCAATTTTTAAGGAAAGAACTAGTGGTTGGCACTACGACCACGAGGGGTAGTTTGATTATTTAAGTAATAAATTCTCTTCAATTTCCATTAAGCGATTGTACTTTGCCAGGCGTTCACTACGCGATGGTGCTCCGGTCTTTACATACTCAGCATTAACAGCCACGGCTAAATCAGCCAAAGTTGTATCAGATGTTTCTCCGGATCGGTGTGAAACTACAACCTTCTGTTTATTTTCTTTAGCAAGTGCAATCGTCTCCATAGTTTCAGAGATTGTACCAATTTGGTTCATTTTGATAAGCACTGCATTAGTAGCTCCCATGTCAATTCCCTTTTGTAAACGCTCTACATTTGTAACGTAAAAGTCATCACCAATAACCATCATCTTCTCACCAAGACGAGCAGTTAATCTTACCCAATCTTCCCAAGCGTCTTGATCAAGTGGATCTTCTACTGACATCAATGGATACTTCCTGTGCCAATGAGCAATCAAATCCGTCATCTCCTTGGCTGATAATTTAAGTCGATCAGTTTTTAGAATATATTTCTTTGTCTTTGGATCGTAAAATTCACTAGCAGCTACATCGATCCCTAGACTGACCTGCCCTCCTGGCTTATATTTTGCTTTGCGGATTGCTTTAACTAAATAATCAAGTGCTTGCTCAGTTTGCCCAACCTCGGGAGCATAACCTCCCTCATTTCCTACATCAGTATCCAATCCATCTTTTTTCAATATATCCCCCAAAGCATGAAAAATCTCTGAACCAGCTTGAACTTGTCTAGAGAACTTTTTAAAAGCATGTGGGATTATAATAAATTCCTGCATGTCCAGATTTGTATCAGCATGAGCCCCGCCATTAAAAATATTCATGAGTGGCGTAGGTAATTTATAAGTCTTTTCATTGATGGCAAAAAGATCACGGAGGTGTTCATAAAGTTCAATATCACGTCTCCTAGCTCCGGCATGAGCACAAGCCATAGAAACACCAAGAATCGCATTTGCTCCAAGTCGATGTTTGTTTACAGTACCGTCTAAAATACGCATCTCATCGTCGATAGCTTTTAGATCCATCACATCCATACCTTTGATGTGTTGAAAAATTTTCATGTTGACGTTCTTGATCGCTTTTAGAACTCCCTTTCCGCGATAACGTTCTGGGTCACCATCACGGAGTTCTAAAGCCTCGTGAATACCAGTTGAAGCTCCTGATGGAACAGAAGCATTACCAGTTGAACCGTTGTTTAAAATCACTACAACGTGCAGGGTCGGGTTCCCGCGTGAATCGAGAATCTCATGAGCGTGAATTGAATCTATTTTTTCCTTCATACTATTGTTTAAGTACATTTAAACCTGGCATTGGCTTACCACCCAAAAAAACTAACATAGCGCCTCCACCAGAAGAAACGAAATTTATTTTTTTTAGTAATTTTTCCTGCTCTAGTAATGCTACGGTTTCACCGCCACCAACAATTGTTCTAGCTTTAGAAATAGCAACAATTTTAGCCGCTGCCACAGTACCCTTGCGAGAAGCTGATTTTTCAATATAACCAACCGGCCCGTTCCATATGATAGTTTTGGCACATAAAAGCAAAGTACTAAAAAGTTTTATTGTTTCTGGTCCTATATCTAAAATTTGATCTGTCTTTTTCAACTGACGTATAGATTTTATCTTAAATGAACTGCAGCGAGAATTTGTACAAACTAAGAAATCAATTGGTAAAACTATCTTTGATTTAACTTTATCTAAAACTTTTTTTGCAAGTTTTAGTTCAGCAGCTTCCAAACTTCTTGAGCCAAGCATTAATTTCTTACCCAATCTGGCACCAAGGAGTGCAATCGATGATCCGCCGCCAACTAAAATTGCTTCTGCCTTAGGAGCTAAATTTAACAAGGTATCGATCTTGGTCTCCAGTTTTACTCCGCCTAGCAATAAAAACAAAGGCTTTGTAAAAGATTTAGATAATTCTTCTACTTCTCGACATACAACATCACCAGCAAAACTAGGTAAAAATTTAGTAATACCAACCACCGAGGCATGTTTACGATGACAAACACCAAAAGCATTATTTATATAGATGTCACCAAGTGATGCCAATTTTTTTGCAAAAGCTATCTGATTTTGTTCCTCTCCTTTATTAAATCTAAGATTCTCCAATAAAACTATTTGACCATTTTCCAATTTATCAATTTTGCTCCTACCGTTATCGAGATAATCATCAATAAAAATAACATCCTTCTTAAATGCTCTAGCGAGAACCTTTGAAACTGGTCTTAAGCTAAATTCTCTCTTTGCCTCTCCTCCCGGACGGCCGAGATGTGACATAATCACAACCCGAGCACCACGCTTTGACAAAGCAGAAACTCCTGACACAATTGCCGATACTCTAGGATTATCTTTCGCCTTTAGTGATTTAGCATCAAGTGGAATATTCAAATCTGCACGCATCAATACAATCATCCCTGGCTTAATGTCTGTTAACTTGTAAGTCTTGAGTTTCATATCAATCATTCAAAGAAAAGACCTTCTCAGCCGATCGCCATAAACGCCAAAAAACCGGCCATGGAAGTATTGTACCAAAATATTGTAAATCTATAATCTTTCTAACCCAGCTTGCTGAGCGACCGCAAATATTAATACCAAAAATCCGCATAAAACTATACTTGCCACCAGCTGGAGTGATTATTATCCATTGCTTTGGAATTTTCATTATTTTTAATGGTTTGCCTTGTTGTTGACGTATGATATTTTGAGCTACAAGACGCGACTCTCTAATAGCTACTTGAGCTAGAGATGGTAATGATTTTTTTGTATATGGACTTGTTAACCCTGCGGCATCACCAAGAGCGAAAATATCAGTCCTGCCTTTAACCTGAAATGTAGCCTCTACCTCAATGCGACCGCGTTGATCTTTTGGCAAATCAAAACTCTCAATCAAAGCAGTTGGTCTAATACCACCTGCCCAAATAAATATATCAAAATCAATTTCTGTTGCCGTATTCTCAGTAGTCACTGTAACAAGATGCGCTCGATTCTTAGACAAACGTTCAAGGCGAGTTTTAAGCTTCAACTCAACACCTAATTTTTCTAAACGTTTTTTGACACAAAGCTGAAGCGAAGGATGCATTTGCTGCAAAACAGTATCACCGGCCTCGATAAGTAAGATTCTTATTTTAGTTCTATCAACCTGACCATTTTTAGATGCTTCGTTAAGACAATTAGCTAACTCTGATGCTAGCTCTACCCCAGTCGATCCGGCACCACCAATAACAATTTTTATACGATCACGTTTATGAAGACGTAACTCTTCTAATAATTTGCTAATCTCTGTCTGAATCTCCATGGCTTCCTGCAAAGTTTTTAATGTTCTAGAATTTTCTTTGACTCCTGGAATGTTGAAAAACTGTACTTCAGAGCCAACTGCCAAAACTAATTCATCAAACTGCAATGTCTTGCCGTCGATAAAAATTAAATGTTTTGAATCAAAATCGCAACCAATAACTTCTTGTTTCTTAAAACGTACACGAGCACCGTCTTGCGCCTGAATTAAGTTAGTAAAACTAATACCCGAGGTTTTTTTTAGATCTTTAAGATTCGTTTTTTCCTTGCTAAACAAAAACCCGCTAGCTACTTCGTAAAGCCATGGGGTAAATACATGTTCGTCCCGCTTATCAATTAAAATAATTTCGCCGTCAAAGCGTAACTTAACTAAGTGCCGCACTGTCATGAAGCCGCCAAATCCGCCGCCCAAGACTACAATGCGACGTTTTTCGTTCATATTAGCCAAATAAAATTTGTGACCACCAAACTTTTTGTTTTCTAAGATTGCGTTGAATCAAACCATCCAATCCCAACACATGACCAACTCCACCGGCCATAAATACAACAAAAATTAAAATATAGATTATGTGTTGGTCAATCAAACCCAGTTGTGTATTCTGTTCAAAATGAGCCAAATAATACAAAGCCATCATCACTGCTCCAAAAAATGATGCCGGTCTGACAAAAATCCCAAGAATTAAAGCAGCACCAATTAGTAACTGCCCCCAGATGTTTAACTGATCGATAAATACACTACCGGCTAGACTCTGGAAAAATTCCGCAAAAGGTCCCGAAGCTGAGGCAAGATAGCCGGCAGCTGACCAATCACCAAATTTGCTGTAAGCGGCGTACAGAAAAATAAAACCAAGTGCAACTCGTAGCAACAATAAAGCCGTGGTAAACCATTTTTGTTGCGTCGCTTTTTCAAAATGATCAAAAGCTATTTGTGTTTTCATAATTGTTTAAATTATTTTGCTAGAAAAATTGCCATCTCTGCTAAACGGTTGGCGTATCCCCATTCGTTATCGTACCAAGCAAAAATTTTGACCAGATCGCCATCGACTACACGTGTCATAGGTAAATCGATAACTGCTGAATACGGATTACCAATAAAATCTGAAGAAACTAATGGTTCTTCCGTCCAAGTTACGATTCCCTTAAAGCGTGGCAATTTGGTAGCTTTTTTTATTACTTTTTCAATATCTTCCGCTGTTACTTTCTTTTTTAAAACTAATGTGATGTCTGAAACAGAAACTGTAGAAAGTGGTACTCGTATAGCTAAACCATCAAATTTATTTTTTAAACTAGGTAAGGTTTCAGTTGTAGAAATAGCAGCTCCAGTAGAAGTTGGAATCATATTTTCTGCTGCTGCTCTAGCTCTGCGCAAATCTTTGTGAGGCCCATCAACTAAATTTTGTGTTGAAGTGTAACCATGAACAGTTGTTAGCATAGCTTTTTTCACACCAAAAGCCTCATCCATAATAGCCATCACCGGCGCTACACAATTTGTAGTACACGAAGCATTATTAACCACTGCCGACTTATTTCCTTTAGCCTGCTTATCGTTAGCGCCAATCACATATGTCGGCACATTGCCGCCTTTAGCCGGTGCCGAAATAACGACCCTCTTTGCTCCAGCTGTTAGATGTGCACTAGCAGACTCTTCTGTAACAAAATGTCCTGTCGATTCGATAACGATCTCAACTTTCAATTCCTTCCATGGCAGTAAAGCCGGGTCTTTTTCAGATAAAACTGGGATCTTTTGTTGACCTATCTGAATGTAATCCTTACCTGCTTTTACTTCGACTTCCCACTTACCATAATTTGTATCGTACTGCAGCAAATGAGCTAAAGTCTTAGCATCAGTCAAATCATTGATAGCTACAACCTGGAATCCTGGTTTTCCCCAAGCGGCTTTAAAAGTTGAGCGGCCAATTCGGCCAAAGCCATTAATTGCAATTCGAGCCATAGTAATAATTAGTTGTTTAGTTTCTAAGTTATTTGGTTGTTTAGTTTCCAAACTCCGTAACTCCATCACTCTACAACTCAATAACTATTCTATTGTATCATAAAAACCCCACTGGTGAACCGTACCCCGTTTAGTGGACACGAAAGAAAACACCTATGAGGCGGTTAAAAGATGATTCCTGTACATGACAGGGGTCATCTTTTTTAGATCCCATTGAGGGCGTTCATGGTTGTAGTATTCCATATGTTGCTGTG
>JAHISC010000070.1 GCA_018818445.1 Patescibacteria group bacterium
TACATAGGTCATCTTACCCCTGTTTGAGACGCTCTTTCCCAAACCGAGGAGTGTTACCTATGTATCTCATCTTTTGCACAAAATCTGCTGTTTTTTCTGGAATTGAAAACCACCAGTTCAGGATATCTCTGGCTATTGGCACAGCTAAGCTAGCGTCACCACCCTCTTCTACTAGAACAGTGATAACGATTTCTGGATTTTCATATGGCGCAAATCCAGTGAACCAGGAGTGATTCGCCTCGCTGCTAGACCATTGAGCCGTTCCTGTTTTACCAGCTACGGCTACCGGGACGCTGTTTAGTGAAGTAGCTGAACCGTGTGTCACAGTTTGACGCATAGCCTCTGCAACAATATCAGCCACCTCTTCTTGGATGATTTGATTTTTCTGTGTAACCAGGTTTTTATTTAGGTGTGGCACCACCAAGTAACCGTTGTTGGCGAAAACAGCGGTCGTACGTGCAATTTGCAGTGGAGTTACATTTAAGTCACCTTGGCCAATTGCAACGTGATAAGTGTCTCCGATGTACCAAATCTCGCCTTTGGCTTCCAGTTTCCATTCTTTGCTTGGTAAAAATCCATCAGCTTCTCCGGGCAAATCAATTCCACTTTTTTGACCAAGGCCAAAAAGATCGGCATAAAACATAAGCCTTTCCAGCCCTAAACCATTGAAAGATTCGTTTCCGCCACCAATCATGTAGAAAAATGTATTAACAGAATCAGCTATAGCCCAATAAACATCGGTAACCCCGTGGCCGCCTGGCCGCCAATCAGGAAAAAACCATGGCCCAACAGAAATTCCTCCGACAGACAAGAACGTGGTGGAAGTAGTAATAATTCCGTCAATCAAGGCACCAGAGGCATAGACAGGTTTAATTGTTGAGCCAGATGGAAATTCACCAGAAATTGCTCTTGAGTAAAGCGGCAAATCTTCATTTTCGATCAGTTTTTGGTAGTCTTCTGTGCTGATTCCTTCGGTAAAAAGATTAGCATCATAGGCTGGCCAAGAAACCAAGGCATAAATCTCACCGGAATTTGGATCCATAGCAACCACAGAAGCTTTAGAAGCGACCGTGCCTTCGAGTCGTGCTTCCAAAACACGCTCAATATATGACTGGAATTCAGAATTGAGCGAGAGATAAAGATTTTCACCATCAACTGGTTTTGTAATTGAGACGATTCTTTCAGACTGTCCCAGAGCATTTACTTCTAGAATTTCTTGACCGTATAAGCCGCGCAAAGTAGTCTCGTATGATTTTTCCAAACCTTGTTTGCCAAGATGGTCAAAGGATCGATACCCTTTATCCTTTATTTCCTTCCACTCTTCTTCGTTAACAACGCCAGTATAACCAATTACATGGGAAAGAGATGGAATTTCAGTAGTCACATATGATCGACGTGATATTAATTCAATATCAATGCCAGGTAATTTATCTAATTTCGCATATAGTTTGATGGCTGTTTCATATGGAACGTCATAGGCCAAAAGAATTTGTTCATCAATAGTTTTTGCTGATGTGATTACTGATTGAAAAGATTCAACATCGGTTTCTAGAATCCCAGCTAGCTCAATTAGAACCTCCTCTCGAGCACCGTCTTTTTCTGAAGGTAATTGTTTTTTTGAGGTTGTTACTTCGAATGAGGGCTCATTCTTTGCAAGGATAATCCCATTCGCATCATAGATCACTCCTCTTTTAGATGGGAGGATTCTTACCCGTGTTCGATTATTTTCAGCTTGATCACGAAATTCTTGTCCATGGACAATTTGCATTGAGGTAAGTTTGACTGTAAAAGTAGCAAAAACAAAAACTAGAATTAAAAAAGCAAGAAAAAATCTACGGCGATCAATAACTGAGCCAACAAAAGATCGATTTGGTTCTTGAGCTGAATGAGGGTGCTCAGCTAAAGCTTCTTCAAATAAACCTTCTTCTATCGATTCACTAATATCCTCTGGCTCAAAACCAGGCTGGATAGCAAAGTAATCTTCTTTTTTATTTCGCCACTTCATCCTATTTGATTAGTAAAATTTCGTTAGCAATACGTTCCATGAATTTAGAAAAAATGAATCCAGCGTAAAGTCCAACTATGAGAAAAACTAGAGTAAGTAGAAATCCACGGAAATTTAGAAAAAAATTCAAATTTGTTGAGTGAATAAAAATTTTTGTTATCCAGTCTGGCAAAACATTAAGCACTACAAAAGCTACGAACATGGTAATTCCAAAACCTTCAAGAGCGTAGAGTGAGCGGGTTGTGAATAATTGGCGAATTAGAAAGAAACCTAATACAGCAGTCAAAATGTAACTCCACCAAGTAAATTGATCAAAACCAAAAAGCGGCAAAACACCAGCGCTTAAAACAAACCAAGCTATACCAAGTTCGACTTGAGTACGATGAAAAACTAAAAGTCCAACTATGAAATGCATTGGAATCAAAACCAACGGATACACTAATGAGTTAATTAGGCTCACCTGCACAAGCGCACTGATTAGAAAAAGAAAAGCTACGAATATCTCAAGAATCATATTCTGTTTGTGCTAGTGGATCTAGGATAAGAACACGTTGGTAGTCATCTGGAGCCACAAAAGGTTGAATCTCGGCGGAGATGAAAAGCTCAGTATCAACTTTATTAACTGAACTGACTGAACCAATAACTAAGCCTGGCGGGATTGCTCCATCTAAGCCAGAAGTAATAACGATCTGGTCTGCGGAGATATTGGTCTCATGAGGAATAAAATCCATCTTTAGTAGAAAGCCACCTTTGCCCTCGACTAATCCGGTTATTTTCGCGTCGCTCAAAACCATGGCCGGGATCTTACTTGTTTGATCGGAAATGAGTTTAACTGTAGATGTATTCTTTTGTACTTGAGAGATAACACCAATTAAGTGCCCATCAGCGACCGCTACAGCCAGTCCTTCACTAAGTCCATCATTTTCACCTTTGTCAATGAGTATTAATTGTTCTGAATCTGCTGAGCGAGCTAAGATTCGTGCTGTTTTTGACTGTACTGTGATTGTTTGCTGATAGTTAAGCAAAGTTTCTAATTCCTTAACGTCTCGTTCTAAAATTGAAAGTCTAGCTGCTTCAATACTTTGTGACTGCAAACGATGTTCTGTCTCGTCTAACTTAGCTCTGAGTGAATCTGGAGAAGTGGTTACGCGTTGATACATGTCTCCTAAACCACTACCAATTGTTGAAAAAACAAATTGGACTCCGTGCGAAACCGGTTTAAAGAAAGTGAATTGACTGAGTATTAAAAAAATTATAACGACAGCCAGGAAAATACTGACTCGTCTAAATTTTCCAAAGTATTGAATGAATTTTCTTGGAGAAAAAATTGGCAGAAGATAAATGGTTACGAATATTGTTCGTCGGCAGTAGATGGCAAAGTCACCTCTTTGAGAAGCTCCGCATCTTCCAGTAGGGCTCCAGTGCCTCGTACAACAGCTGTTAGCGGGTCTTCAGCTATGCGGACTGGAATATCTGCTTCTTTAGCAACTAAACGGTCTAATCCTTTTAATAAAGCTCCTCCGCCAGCCAACACAATTCCTCGCTCATAAATATCTGCTACAAGTTCAGGAGGAGTAACTTCGAGTGTGGCTTTAATGTTGTCGATAATTGTTCTGATTGATTTATGCAGCGCTTCTCTAATTTGTCCATCATTGATTATGATCTGGCTCGGTAACCCAGTAATTAAATCACGCCCGCGCATTTCAATTTCCATTGTTTCTTCTAGCTCCATAGCGCTACCAATGCGACACTTCACCATTTCTGCCACCCTTTCCCCGACTAATAGGTTAAAAACATTTCTGGCGTATTGAGATATATTTTTAGTCATCTCATCACCGGCGATAGTTAGGGATTTCCAAGTGACCACACCGCTAAGAGAAATAACAGCGATCTCGGTAGTCCCTCCACCAATATTAACAATCATACTGCCGACCGATTCTGTAACTGGAAGCCGCGCACCAATAGCTGCGGCCATTGTACTTTCTACTAGAACAACTTCTCGTGCACCAGCTCCAAGAGCAGCATCTTCTACAGCTTTTCGTTCAACCTCTGTTATTTCCAAAGGTACACCAATAACAACCCGAGGACGTGGCACAATAGTAAAAGAGTCCTCATGAATTTTATCGATAAAATACTTTAACAATTTTTCTGCTACTTCAAAGTCTGAAATAACTCCCTTTGACAAAGGTCGTGTAGTAATAATGTGTGGCGGGGTCTTGCCTAGCATGTCCTTGGCTGTGTGGCCTACGGCAATAATTTGGTTAGTTCTTGTATTGAGCGCGACAATAGAGGGTTCGTTCATGACAACCCCTTTACCTTTAACAAAAACAAGCGTATTGGCTGTTCCTAAGTCAATTCCGATGTCCTCTGAAAAACGTCCTAGAAATTTGTTCAACATAATAGGTACCCACTGGCTAGGCACCTATTTTAGCTGAATGGCTTTTTTGTTACAAGGCGTCAGCCTTGAACCCCCTTTTTCTTAACAATAAAGGCTAATTCTACTAAAGCAATGATAAAAACAATGATTAACACAGACCACCAGAAGAGTAACTCAAAACTGAGCAGAATCAAGGCACAGATAACTAAAATGGTTAGCAGAAAGCCCTGTCTTAGTGAAGTCAACACAACTTCCTCGGTGTCTCTGTCTGGATATCGGGCAAAACGGATAAGAGTTGAAATAGTGGTGAGTAATCCACTAAGACCAATGGTTAAGGAAATGTAAAACATAAGTATGCCTAGAGCGCCAGCAGCAGACGGATCAATACTTAAGACAACTAAAATCCATGCACTCCAACCGATGGCTGTACCAATTGCAAAAAAAGTAATGTATTGTTTTAGGTTCATAAAGCAATTATATCATACCGTTGTTGTAGTCCATCCATGGGTCTTGATTTAGGATACAGACAATCTCTTCAATATGAATGTCAGGAAAATTATGTTTGAGATGATTAGAGATTGATTCAACGTGTTCTTGCATGGCGTACGAAGCTGTCGGATTTTTGCAAGCGATTCTCATTACATGATCTACAAAGGAAAGAGCACGAGCGTCATTTTTTAGTGGTTCGGTTAGATGATTATCTAGAAAAATATTTACTGATTGCACCACCATTGCCGCCGTAACTTGCCGGCTTATTCGATGTCGAGCCAAAACTCCAGAAGCTAAACTGGCCAAGCTAGTTGGCTTCATATGAAATCTGGTTAGCTTTTTTCTAGCTGGACGGTAATTAAACTTACTCATATTTATTCCTTAGCGAACTCGCAGATGTCTTTAAAATCGCAATAACCGCAATGGAAACCTGGCGTAGGTTCAAAATTACTCGAAGTTAATTTTTCAACAGTTTCCAGCACCTCACGTTCAAGTTTAATCTTATCTTTTAAAGTAGCTTCGAAAGTTTGTGTAGAATTATCTTCTAAATAATGATAGGTCAGTTTTACAATTTTAAGTGGCGGATCAAAACAAGTCTCGGCTGCTAATTGATAAAGCACCAACTGGCGTTTATCCTGCCAACTAAGTTTATCTTTTGGTGAACCGGTTTTGTAGTCAATAATTTCAAAACCATCCTCTGATTGGTCAATTCGATCAATTCGACCGCGCATAGATACGCCACCGATTTTCAGAGTAAATCCTTTCTCGAGCGAGTGTATAGTTGGTGGATTATTTTCTAATTCTCGACGGTAAGTAGTTAGTGAATCCCTGCCCTTTTCACGATACTCTTCTTTAATTTCTTCGCTTGGGTACCATTCGTCGATCCATTGATCATTGTAAATTTTTAGAAGTTCATCCTGAGTTGGAATTATTATTTCTTTTATAGTTGGCTTTTCGAAAAGTGAAGCTTGTGGCTGATCTTGTTGATTGATAATAATTTTCATGAACTGATGCAAGGTGTTGTGCATAGTTTTACCAAAACTAAGACTATGACGACCAAAAACCGGAACTTTAAGAATATGGGCAAATTTATATTGCAAAGGACAAGTTGAAAAAGCAGCGATTTGCGTGAAGCTTAGAGTTGTTGGTTTGATTGGTGGGTTTGGAGTTGTTTCATTTTGACTAGTTTCTTGAACAATAGATGCTTGATTCGTTTTTGGCTGGATTGCAAGTTCGGTTACGAATCGTGAAATTTTTCGCTTGCGAGTTCCGCCATAATCATCAGCTGACATGAGATAAGCACCGATTTTCGCTCTTGTTAGACCGACGTAGAAAAGACGTCGCTCTTCAGCAATATGTTGGTCAGTCTCTGGCACAACTTCGTCAAGTAGCTCAACAGGGATTTGAATCGCTTCGCTACGTTTTTGTGAAGGAAATCTTTGCTCAATCAAATTTACCAAGAACACATATTTAAACTCTAGACCTTTTGAACCATGAACTGTCATTACATTTACAACATCTGGTCCAGCTTCTTGATCTTGCGAGAGTGAGCCAACTTCACCAGCCTGACGTTCGTGATCAAATTCAAGCAGAAAATGATGCAAAGTTTTATCGTCATTGCTAGCTTCGAATTTTCGTAAGCGCTGATAAAATTGTCGTAGTAATTCATTTTGTTCAATTTGTTCAGCCTCAGAGAGAGTTGCAACATTTGCCCAGATACCGGACTGTTTAATTACTGTTACAAAAAATTCATTTACAGGTAAACGTCGAGCAGCTTGTTGGAGCTGGCTGAGAATTGTAAGTATTTCGCGAATACGAGTTTGAGCATCACTATCAAGTTTAATAATACTGCCAGCCTGATTCATTGTATCCCATAACGACAGAGCTTTGCGCCGGCTGTAAAGAGTTAGTTCAGATATTTCGTGCTCCAATAGCCCTAGTTCTGGATTACTTAAAATTCTATAAATTGAAGGACTATTATGAGGTTGATCAACAGAACGCATCCATGCCAAAGCGTCAAGAATGATTGGTTTGGTATAAAGTCCGGACATTGCCATGAATTTGTAAGGAATATTGCTACGATCCATGATAGTTGTAAAAGGTTCAGCGCTATCGTTAGCACGAACAAGAATGCAAAAATCACTCCACGCGCATTTATTCTCACGCTTTAGATCAATTATTTTTTGAATTGTTGACCTAACCTCTTCGTCGATATTATAAAAATGCCAGTGTTCAACTTGTCCTAACGGTTCAGTATTGGAAATTAGCTGCTTGTTAATATTTTCACGTACTTCAAGACGCTCTGGATTATTGTTTTGAATGAGTTTGTAAGCAGTGTCTAGTATAGCTTTGGTACTGCGATAATTTTGGTTGAGAACAACACTTTTTGATCCTGGAAAATCAGATCTAAATTGTAAGATATTTGACAACGATGCCCCGCGAAATTTGTAAATTGATTGGTCGTCATCGCCAACAACTGTAATGTTATTTTTTGGTCGAGCTAAAAGTTTTATTAGTTCGTACTGAGCTCGGTTAGTATCTTGGAATTCATCAACTAATATAAATTTAAACTGCTCCAAATATTTCTTGAGAATATTAGGACGCTGCTGAAAGAGTTCAATGGTGTAGGTTACAAGGTCGGCAAAATCAAAAGCATTGTTTTCAAGCAGAATTTGTTGATAAAGATGGTAAGCGTTAGCGATCTCTTTCAATCGCACGATCTCTGAGAGTTCCTCAGCCTTTTCTTCACTTGCAACACCTTCGGCAGTATCAGCATTAGCTTGGCGCGATTCAACGTAATCCAAGTAAGCCGCAGGGGTTATCATCTCATCTTTAACACGAGAAAAGTGTTGTAGTAGAGCTTTTAAAAATCGAGTTGGATTGGCGCGAGGTCGGTAGTAATCGAGGTCAAAGCGTTCAAA
>JAHISC010000005.1 GCA_018818445.1 Patescibacteria group bacterium
TAAAAGATCAACATGCTTTTCAATGGCACGCCAAGTAATTTCTTCAATACCAAAACCCAACTGACTAGCTAACCTAAGGGCACGTAAAATTCTAGTAGCATCTTCTTCGAAGCGTCGCTGTGGGCTGCGTACTGCTCGAATAATTCCGTTATATAAGTCCGAGAGACCTAAGAAGGGATCGACTAATCGTTTTAAATGTAATTCGTAAGCCATGGCATTGACTGTAAAATCTCGTCTGGACAAATCTTCAGCAATTGGCAAACGAAAATCAGTAGCAATTCTCATATCTCTACGGCCACCAGATTTTTCTTCATCCATTTCTTCTGTTCGTGGCAAGGCGATATCGATTGGCTCCAGGTCGCCACAACCATGAGGCGCAAATTTAAAGGTACCAAAACGTTTTCCAACAAATTCACAAGCACCATGGGCGTTGAGCCAGTTCTCAAGAGTTTCAGCTGGCACGTTGCGGATTACTAAATCGATGTCACTAGCAATTTTGCCTAAGATGGCATCGCGGACTGTTCCGCCGACTAGGTAGATTTCAGCATTAGAAAATTCATTATAGAAAAGTGAAACCCAGGTCAAGCGAGGCTCTCCAATAACAAAAGCTTCCGCCCGGTATTCCGGTGGTACAGAGATTCGAGCGAATTTGGCAAGCATGCCTCCGTTCATGCACTACATTGTATCAAAAAACTGCAATCGTAGGTAGGTGTGTTGGAAGACAGCTAGCACTTTACTGAGAGGATCCACTATTTCAAAGAGTTTTTAATATGGGTGATGACTTTTTTCTCAGCTGAGACAATATCTTCACCAGGGATTCTTAAAATTGCTTGTTCACGCGTACCCGCAGCTCGGAACGGAGCTCCTAGAAATAGAGCATCATAAGGTAGACTTGCTCGTAAAATTATTTCAATATGGCCTTTAGGGTGCTCAAAGAAAACAGCACCAATTCGAGCGTTTGGTGAAGTCATCATGAGCTCTTCGATAATATTTTCCAGTGCTTCTTCATTGGCACCGGCATTAGCAAAATCTTGCTTGGTTAGCAATGTCCAAATTAGGCCGTGCTTGGCATCAGACTTGAGCCGTGCTAGCGCTCGTCCCCAGAGGCGTAGTGTTTCCACGGTTCTGGTCTTGTAGAGCTTTTGTACAATTTCATCTCGTCTAGCTCCTGCTCCAATTAATTTGCCAGCAACTTTTAAAGTTTTTGGCGTCACATTTTCAGAGCGGAAGCTATGAGTTTTATGAATCATTCCAGTTAGAAGATAAGTCGCCATTTCTTCATCAATTAGACTGTTATCAATTTTTTCCAGTATGTCATGTAATACTTCAGTGGTAGCTACAGCATTAATATCCACCAAGTTCATCTGGCCAAAATGTTCATTTAAGCTGGAGTGATCAATGTTGATAATTGGAGTTTGAAAAAAGAAATCAGCGTATTGCTTATAAAGCGCGCCAAAGCTTTCTAACTCCTGACCGCCAAGAGCAATGATCAGATCGTATTTGTAGCTGTCAGTTGAAATGCGGACATCGTCTTCACTCCAGATGCCGGTTTTTGGCACCAAGTGTACTAGCACTTCTTCCTCGTTTACGTCGTAGGATAATTCATCAACCTTGGCTGTAGCAGAGTTTATATGCAAAGTCAGTTTGCGAATATTTGGCAGGTCACCTCGGACTGGCGCCGGACTTCCAAGAAATTCTAGTGATTTTGGCAAATTACCACCACTTGTTACCAGATCAATTGGTTTTTGCATTTTGGAGAGCAGAGCAACGCAAGAAAAGCCAGCTGCAAAATGATCTGCATTAGCTTCTTCTGGAAGGACAATGAGCGGACGTTTGGACTGCTCAAGGGCGTTAAGAAATTGTTCGGGAATGTTTAGTGACATGAATTTCAGAGAAGTAGTTTCCATGAGCATGGGGAGGGATTAGCTTACAAGCAAGAGGTATTTAGGTCAAGGGCGTTGCTTTTATCCCTCGTTTTCGCTAAACTAGCCATTAATATGAGTGATGATCAAATTTTGATTCCAAAGGCATACGAAGCAAAAGATGTCGAGGATAAAATATATAAGTCTTGGGAGAAAAGTGGTTACTTTAACCCAGATAATCTACCTAATTTAGCAGATCGCCAAGAAGTTTTTTCCATTGCGCTACCACCGCCTAATGTGACTGGTACTTTGCATATGGGGCACGCCGCTATGTTGGCTATCGAGGATGCTATGACTCGTTTTGCCAGAATGAGTGGCAAGCGAGCTCTGTGGTTACCTGGAACCGATCATGCGGCAATTGCTACGCAGACCAAAGTGGAGAAGCTTCTAATTAAGGAAGGTATCAAAGATCCGCGTCATGAATTGGGTCGTGATAAGTTTTTAGAACGAGTTGAAAAA
>JAHISC010000071.1 GCA_018818445.1 Patescibacteria group bacterium
GTTAAGACAGTGTGAATCGGTGTAAAACTTTGTTTAATAAAATTTGAAGAAACACTAAAAAGATTTCGTTCAGCTTCATCGATCAGTATATCAATATCTTCTGTTTCATTGTAGCCAAGCTCAATGATTTTTCCTGCCGCACGTATTAGGCGTCTTAGCGTAGCCTTTTTTTGGATAATGTCAGCATAACTGGCAATGTGAGCGGCTGTGGTTACTTTATTTGTAAGCTCAACAAGCTTAGTGCGTCCTCCAATTTGTTTAAGTGAATTTTTATCGTTTAAACGGTTTCCAACTGTCAAAAGATCGATTGGCTCATGCCGTTCAAAAAGATCAACTATTGCAGTGAAGATAAGACTGTGTGATTCTTTGTAAAAGTCGTCAGCTCGAACCATATCAGCAATTTTTGTCAAAGCCTCTTGATCAATCAAGATTGCACCTAAAAGTGATTCTTCGGCTTCAATATTGTTAGGTAGAATTTTTGCTGGCGCATTGCTCATAAGGACTTCATCTTAAAGCTTTGTGTACATATTGGCAAGTTGAAAAGCTGGGGAGTGAAGAGGGATAAATGTGGTATCATAGTTTTGTATGCAGGCGCAAAGAAAGGTGTTTGTAAGAAGTATTTATCCGTTTATTGGATCTGTAATCGGCGTCGGAATTTTTGGTTTGCCGTATGTTTTTGCTCAGTCGGGCTTTTTGATAGGTGTTCTACATTTGATTGTATTGGCTTCGGTTAACGGAGTTGTTCTACTGACCCATAGTGACATTATAATGAACACTAAAGGTCATTCGCGTTTCACGGGCATTGTTCAGAAGTATTTAGGGAGTCATTGGTCCTGGTTGGTAACAGTTTTGATGTTTGGTGGTGCATGGGGCGCGATGGTGGCTTATATTATTATTGGTGGTGAGTTTTTAAAGGCATTAACAAGCTTCATACTTGATTGGCCAACTTTTACTTTTCAGCTAATCTTTTTTTCTATTTCAGCATTATTGTTGATCGGAGGATTAGGATTTATTTCAAAATTAGAGAGAATTTTCGTTGTTTTTTTGCTATTTATAATTATAATAATATTGGCTGGAGCTGCTCCACATGCCGAGCTTATTAATCTTCAAACAGTCCATCCAAATAACTGGTTTCTACCTTTTGGTGTCGTTTTATTCGCTTTTGGTGGTTTGGCGGCTGTGCCGGAAATGGCTGATGTATTGGGAAAACAGAAGTATTTATTACGCAGGGCTTTATTGATTGGTATAGCTATAGTTTCGTTAGTTTATGTATCGTTTGCGGGTGTTATTGTAGCTGTTACTGGCGACGGAACTTCTCAAGAGGGAGTTTTAGGTCTTGGCGCGCATGTTGGTAACTGGATAGTTTTGGCAGGATCTGTGGTAGGTTTGTTCGCAGTTTTTACGAGTTTTTTGATTCTTGGAATTTCGGTTACTGACACTTTAGTTTATGATTTTAAGCAGCGCTACATGCTTAGTTGGCTTGTAGCTGTTTTAGTACCATTTATAATTTTTTTAGTTGGCGCTAGAGATTTTATCGGTGTCATTGGTTTTACTGGTGCCGTACTCGGTGGCGCAACTGGAATTTTAGCACTCTACACTTATTGGAAAGCAAAAAGCCATGCTTGCACGCCAAAGAGGTGCTTGCAGATTCCAGGCTGGATTATTGTTTTAACTGGTTTAGTTTTGCTTTTCGGTGTGGTAGCAACTATGTTTGGATTGTAGTTTTAGCATGACAACTCTACAACTTTTCCTGAAGTTCCTTCGCGTGAATTACATTTGTCAGTAAATAAGCAACTGTCAAAGGACCAACGCCACCGGGCACAGGGCTAATAAACGCGGCATGGCCGTGAACATCTTCAGCAACATCGCCGACTGTTTGGTCGCCTTTTTTATTTGTCCCGACGTCAATCACAATGGCTCCATCTTTGACCATGTCTTTTGTAATAAAGCCAATTTTTCCAACAGCAACTACAATAACGTCAACACCTCGGGTTTTAGCGGAAATTCCAGGATCATCACTTTTAACAAAAACTGAGTTCATACTTTCGCGTTTAGCCAAAATGGTTAGTGGTTCTGCAAAGATTGCATTGTTTGCCACTACCACCATGTGTTTACCTTTGAGTGGTTGGTTGCTGGCTTGAATAAGACGCATGATAGCCAAAGAAACTGGTGGCACTAAACTCTCTTCGCCAGTGATCAGCTTTCCTCGATTGGCCATGTGAAAACCATCAACGTCTTTATTATGATCAATAGCAGCAATAATCTTATCTTCATCTTGATTAGGTAAAGGAAGTTGAACCAGAATTCCATTAATGTCAGCTCGTTTATTGAGTTCACGAATTTTTTCAATAATAGTTTTTGTTTTCGCGTCAGCCTCAAACTCAAACTTTTCAAAATAAATACCAACTTCTTTAGCGGCCTTTTCTTTTAGACTAACGTAGAGTTGAGACGCTGGATCAGCACCAACTAAAATAGCGGCCAAGCCAGGAGGTTGGTCCAGTTTTTCAATTCGAGCTTTAGCTTTTTCGCGAATAGCGTCGGCTAGCTGCCGGCCTTTGATAATTTCAGACATA
>JAHISC010000072.1 GCA_018818445.1 Patescibacteria group bacterium
AATAACCACCCCTCACCCCTCCTTAAAAAGGAGGGGAAGCGTTAACTAACAATTAACTCTAGCAACACAACTAATATCTTGTTATGTACTGAAGCAGCTTGATCTATTGCAGTCTCATCGCCACTCCTTTAGCTCACCCCAATTCTTTCCAACCTCCACGTCTACCAAAAGCGGTACTTCGCTTTTCCAAATTCCTTCCATGATTTGTCGCAACTCGGGTACTGCATCATTTACGTCTTCTTCTTTCATCTCAAAAACTAATTCATCATGAACCTGCAATAACATTTTAATATCAGAGTTATTAAGGTTGATCCAATCTGCTACATCGACCATGGCCATCTTAACTAAATCAGCTTGGGTTCCTTGTACTGGCATATTTACTGCCATACGCTCAGCTCCGGCCACCAATTGTTGAATGCCTGAGTTTATTTCTGGTAAGTATCGCCTTCGACCAAAAAGAGTCTCAGCATAACCTCGCTCGTGTGCCAAAGCCTTGGCTGTTTCGATGTAGGCACTAATGCCAGGATGTACTGCAAAGTATCTATCTATAAAATCCTTGGCCTCTGTTTGTGAAAAGCCTGTACTGCGAGCTAAATTTCTTACTCCCATCCCATATAGAATTCCAAAGTTGATTGCTTTAGCTGCCGAGCGCTCAGCTTTGCTCACGTCCTCTTCTTTTTTACCCAAAACTTCGGCCGCAGTTCTGCGATGAATGTCAGCACCTTCTTGAAAGGCCTTAATTGATGATTCATCTTTCGCAATCACGGCCGCCAGACGTAACTCAAACTGAGAATAATCCATTGCCACCAAAATTCGACCGCGTGGAGCAACAAAAGACTTCCTAATTTCTTTGCCAAGTTCAGTACGTGTAGGAATGTTTTGTAGATTGGGATCAGATGAAGAAAGACGACCGGTTGCAGTCACAGTTTGATTGAAAGATGTGTGAATGCGTTCGTCTTTGGCAATAAGCTCTGGCAGTGCATCAACATAAGTGGACTTCAACTTAGCAAATTCACGATACTCCGAAACCAAAGGAATAATTTTGTGCTCTTCCCAAAGTTTTTCCAACTCAGCCGCCGCAGTTGAAATACCTTTTTTTGTTTTCTTAATACCCTTGGTCGGTAAATTTAGTTCATTGAATAATATTTCCGCTAGCTGTGAAGGTGAGTTGATATTAAATTCATGACCCGCAAGTTTGTAAATCTGCTTGGTAAGCTTTTCTAGTTCTTCCCCAAACTCGATAGAGAGCTTATTCAATTTTTTCTCATCGACCTCAATGCCGTCATGCTCCATTTTATACAAAATCGGCACCAGTGGCATATCGATCTCATCGGCAATCTGCGTCATTTTTGTTTCTTCTAGCCCTGAAGATAATACCCGATGCAATTCAAAAATGTTTTTTGCTTGTTCCGTAGATCTAGATTGCTCTGTAAGATGCTTTTGCAAATATTCACGCACAATGGTTGGCAAATCAAAACTGCGAATCCCGGGATTTAATAAATATGCTGCCACCATAGTGTCGAAAAGCTTGCCTTCTAAGACTCCCAAGTGATGCATAACTGCTTTTAGATCATGACCAACAATCAGATCAACTGAATTTAAAAACTGCGCCACGTTATTTATAACTTTCTCGTTAGGCCGATCAACAAAAAATATTTTTTTGCCATCAAATAAAGCGATCTCTTGTACTGAGCCACCAAATAAATCTTTTTGACCATCAACTAAAGCCACGGCTACTTGTTTTGTTTCAAGGTCGCTAATTTTTTTAACCTGGTTTGCTTCTTTTGTCTTTTTTATTTTACTAATTTTCCTAACTTCACCAGCTTCATCTCCACTCTGATACTTAGCGAGCAGTCTCTTGAATCCAAGTTGCTCAAACAAAGTAATTAAAGCATCTTTATTTGGAGCCTCTACCTGGGTTTGCGACATCTTAAATCCAGGCAACGGAACATCCTCTACTATTGTCACCAATTTTTTCATCTGAGCTACTAGTTTTTCCTGGCCTTGAAATTTCTTTGCAAATTTTTCAGGCAACTGACCTTTTCCCAGAGCCTCAAAAATACCTTCCAAAGTACTGTACTGCTGTAATAAATCAGCTGCTGTTTTTTTACCAATACCCGCAATCCCAGGAATATTATCAGAAGGATCACCCATTAAAGCTTTGAAATCGATCAACTGATCTGGTGTTAAGCCATAACGCTCTTTAACTGCTTGGGTGTCATAAAGTTTAGTCTCAGAAAGACCTTTAATAAAAACAACAACTTCTACATCCTTATCCACCAACTGCAAAGCATCCAAATCCCCAGTTAAAATCAAAACTTTTACATCTTTCTTAGGACCATACTTCTTAGCCAAAGTTCCTAGTACATCATCGGCTTCCATGCCCTTGGCCGAAAGTGAAGGAATTGCGTAAGCGTCTAAAATTTCCTGGATGATTTCAATTTGATCATAAAGCTCTTGCTCTTTTTTCTCCCTAGTCGCCTTATACTCCTTGTATTCTTTGTGTCGAAAAGTTTCACCAGGCAGATCCCAAGCTACTGCCATATAGTCAGGCTTAAAATCGGCACGCATTTTCTCGACAATATTAGTAAACCCGTAAGCTGCATTCACCACTCGACCGTCCGGTGCTGTAAGAGGAGGAATAGCATGCCAAGCGCGATGCAATAGAGCATTACCATCTAATACTAGAAAAGTTTTCTTTTTCATACGACTGTATTGTACGTTTTCTGGC
>JAHISC010000073.1 GCA_018818445.1 Patescibacteria group bacterium
ACTGCTTCTTGTCCGTATTCATCAACTAGCTCCTGAGGCGCTACAACATTGCCAAGTGACTTTGACATTTTAACACCTTCTGCGGTGACATAACCGTGGACAAAAATTTCGTTTGGCAATTTTATCCCAGCCGAAAGTAACATAGCTGGCCAATAAACTGCATGAAAACGTAGGATTCCCTTGCCTATTACATGAACTCTTTTTACTTCATCGCTATTCCAGAATTTCTGATAGAGTACACCTTCTTTGGCATAATCAAGCGCATTAATATAATTGGACAAGGCATCGAACCAAACGTACATGACCTGACTTTGATCTCCAGGAACAGGCACGCCCCAGTGTTTGGCACGTTCGACTGATCTAGAAATTGAAAAATCCTCCAACCCACCACGAATAAAACTTAGAGTTTCATTTTTGCGAGACTCTGGAACGATTTTGATTTGATCGTTCACAATTAGCTCCTCGAGCTGGGACTGGTAATTTGAAAGTTTAAAAAAATAATTTTCTTCTTCGATAATTTCAAGTTCTGTTTTATGCTCTGGACAAATTTTATCTGGACATTCTTTTTCAGTATAAAACTGTTCGCAGCCAACGCAATACAAACCCTGGTATGATTTTTTATAAATATCCTCGGGCTTGCAGCTTGACCATAGTTTTTGCGCACCTTCTAGATGTCGCGGCTCACGCGTACGAATAAAATCATCATAATCAACACCGAGTAAATTATTAAGTGCGGCAAACTTGGCAGCGTGCTCTTCTACGAATATTTCAATTGCTTGACCAGCCTTTTCTGCAGCTAAAACATTTTTTAAACTATTTTCGTCGGATCCAGTAACAAAACGAACATCGTCTGGTCCAATAGCATTTTTCCAATAACGAGCAACCACATCGGTCTGAATCAACTCCAGTGCAAAACCAACGTGAGGATCAGCGTTGACATAAGGAATGGCAGTAGTGATGTATAGAGATTTCATAAGTAAAGTGATGGAGTTATGGAGTATCTTATTTTCTTAAAGAATAATCCAGTTTTTAGGTGCCAGGACAATAGTGAATTCACCTTTAGCACTGCTACCTTCAATTTGTTCAATAATCTGAGGTGCTGTACCTCGGTAAAGTGTTTCGTGCATTTTAGTCAGCTCACGTCCAACCATCATTGGTCGATTTTGCGGTAACTCGCTGAGCGTTTTTAAGATACGATGCTTTGATTCGTATAATACCACGGTCTCTTCTAGATCATTGAGTTCTTTGAAAAAAGTTTTTCTACCTTTTTTGTGCGGCGGAAAACTAAGAAAAGAAAATTTATCAGCTGGAAAACCACAAACCGAAAGCGCAGTAGCAACAGCACTAACTCCGGGGATAGGCACGACATCAAAACCGAATTTTACAGCCAGAGCAACCAATTTGCCGCCAGGATCAGAAATTCCTGGCGTACCAGCATCAGAAACTAAAGCAAAAGACTTGCCTTCCTCGAGCGACTCAATAATCTTTTGCAATTCTTTATCAGTTGAATGCTGCTGGATGGTCTGAGTTGGTGTATTTATCCCAAAAGCAGAAAGTAACTTAGCTGTTACCCTGGTATCCTCACAAAGCACAATGTCGACCTCCTTTAGAACTTCTTTAGCGCGTTCTGTAATATCTCGGAGATTGCCAATGGGCGTACCAACAATATATAAACTATTCTTCATTTGAGTCTGAATTTATTTTACTCTTATCCTCTACACCGGCCACTTGAGTTTCAGGAAATTGTGCTGCCCAGCAAAAATAGAATGATTCAGGAGCTTCTAATTGCTCCAACTGGCTACCAGCTAGCTCACCATCGAGTGCTAGACCTTTTGCGTTCCAGATTGATCCTGTTTCTTCATCGGTCAGCACCATGTTTTTAAAATCAAAGCTAAAGGTCAGATTACGATCATCAATTTTTGCATAATAGACTCGAGTAAAACCAAGATCAAAATCATAAAGACCAACGATTTGCTCACCTCCAACTGTATTTTGCACAACGCCCTTCCCTTTCATAATATCATTGCTGTATGCAATTTGTTCACCATTTAGATTAACTCCCATCACTGGCCATTTGGCTCCTAACAATGTATTGGTAAAAGATACTGGGAAGTAGATCAAGCTAGCGATGTCGTAATTTTGTAATGGGTGTGAAGTGTAGTCAAAATCAAAGCCAGTATTTCTAGA
>JAHISC010000074.1 GCA_018818445.1 Patescibacteria group bacterium
AACCTGACGTGTTTCGCCAGATTCAAAACCTGGGATGGTCACAGTGTTAACTGCTGTCAAAGCTCCTGACCTTCCTAAAAGTACTAAAAACTGTGGCGACCAATAACTAAAAGCTGACCGATTAGTAATCGAAAAAGACGTACGAGTAATTGCTTTGCCATCGAGCTGTAAAGCTGCGTTATGTTCAACATTTTCAACTACAAATTTCTGATGCTCTGCTGTCCATGAACTAACATTACTAATCTGGGCAGCATCAACTCGAAACCAATTAATATCTTCTAGAACAATATCAACGCTAAGAGGCCGTGTATCAAACGGCTCTGCAAAAGCAATTAAATATTTTGACTCTGTTGGAAGAATGAACGACTTATATTTAGTTGATTCCCCAGCAGCTGAAACAAATTGATAAGAAAAAGTGGCGTACCAGTCTTCATTTGGATTGTTAAGTTGAGTATAAATATCATACGTGCCACTGTCTTCCTCGATAACGCGTACAGTACCTGGAGTTAGAGGACGAGCTGCGCGAGCAATAGAAATGGCATGAGTTGAATCAATATTCCTAGCCACGCGAGCGGCTTCTTCTTTAGAGCTTGGCAAGCCAATAAAAACAAAATAAATTAAGTATCCTACAAAAAATACAATCAAGAAAATATCTAAAGCAAACCACAAAGCAAGCCCAAGACGCTTTAAAAATGGCTTAGCTTCGGTCAAAGCAACCTCTCGTTTGTATTGTTTGTCTATTTGTAGCAGCTCTGGATTTTGCCTCGGTTTTTCCTCCATACAAGGAAAGTATATCATAGCTTGTTGAAAGCACGGAGGTGTGATAAAATACAGCCACAATTTTTACTTATTTATGGCCGAAAAGAAAGCAAAAACATCAAAAAAGATAGCTAATAAAAAAGGAGGATATAGTGCCAAAAACATCACTGTTCTGGAAGGTCTAGATCCTGTCCGAAAGCGCCCGGGAATGTACATTGGTTCAACCGGACCAACTGGACTCCACCACATGATTTGGGAAGTGGTCGACAATGCTTTCGATGAAGTAATGGGGGGTCATGCATCGAAAGTCGTAATACGTCTTTTGCCAGATAGTTGGGTAGAAGTTATTGACGACGGACGTGGTATTCCGGTTGACATGCACCCAGAGCAAAAAATTTCTGCTCTAGAATTAGTTTTGACCAAACTCCATGCCGGTGGAAAATTTGGTGGAGAAGATAGTGGTTACAAAGTCTCTGGTGGTCTGCACGGTGTTGGTGTTTCTGTTGTTAATGCCCTTTCAACCGATCTGGAGGCCGAGATTCACCGCGATGGACAAATCTGGAAACAAAGTTTCAAACGTGGTGTGCCTACAGGAAAAGTAAAAGCAGTTGGGAAATCAAAAGGTACCGGAACTATTATTCGCTTTCATCCAGATCAAGATGTTTTCGAAACTATTGAATTCAATCTTGAAACTGTTATTGAACACTTACGTCAGCAAAGTTATTTAACTGCTGGTGTCCACTTGGAAATCTTTGATGATCGTGGCGAAACTTCAATTCCATACGGCTTCTATTTCGAAGGTGGTGTAGCATCGTATGTTCGTCACTTGAATGCAAAACATGAGGCTAAACATGCTAATGTCTTCTACGTTAGAAAGAAATATGATGATTTGGAAGTAGAAATCGCTCTCCAGTACACTACTGAATTCCACGATAGCGTTCATTGCTTTGCCAACAACATTACCAACCCAGACGGTGGTACTCATTTGGCTGGATTCAGAGCAGCTCTCACCCGTTCCTTGAATGCTTATTCAAGAGACAAAGGATATATCAAAGAAAAAGATCCAAACTTATCTGGTGATGACACTCGCGAGGGTTTGACCGCTGTAATTAGTATCAAACTTCCAGAGCCTCAATTCGAAGGACAGACAAAGTCAAAACTTGGAAATCCTGAAGCTAGAACAGCAGTGGAATCGGTTTTCGGTGAAGCTGTACAGATCTTCTTGGAAGAACACCCAAAAGATGCCGAGGAAATTATTGGTAAATGTTTATTGTCAGCACGAGCTAGAGCTGCGGCACGAGCAGCGCGTGAAACAGTGCTACGTAAAGGTGCTTTTGAAGGTTTGATGCTCCCTGGAAAATTAGCTGACTGCTCTTCCAAAGATGCTGATTCTTCTGAACTCTATATTGTGGAGGGAGATTCAGCTGGTGGTTCTGCTAAACAAGGCCGCAATCGGGAATACCAAGCAATCTTGCCTCTACGAGGAAAAATCCTCAATGTAGAACGTGCTCGACTAGATAAACTCCTGGCCAATAATGAAATTAAGAACTTGATTATTGCACTGGGTACAAATATTGGCGAAGGATTTGAATTAGAAAATCTACGTTATGGCAAAATTGTTATCATGACTGACGCGGACGTAGATGGAGCTCATATTCGAACGCTTCTTCTGACCCTCTTTTACCGTCATTTTGTCGAGCTCATTAAAAATGGGAATATCTTTATTGCTATGCCGCCACTATACAGATTGCAAGTGGGAAAAAATGTTCGTTACGTTTTCAGTGATGAAGAAAAAGACAAGGCTGTTGAAGAGATGACCAAGGTAAAAGCAGGTGATAAAAAAGAACCTGAAGTTGTTGAAGAGTTGGAAGATGATTCCTTGGAGGCTGAAATTATCGAAACAAAGGGTGTAAAAATAAATGTACAACGTTACAAAGGTTTGGGAGAAATGAACCCCGAGCAACTCTGGGAAACAACCATGGATCCAGAAACTCGAAAAATGAAACAAGTTTCTATCGATGATGCTGAAGTGGCCAGCGAAACGTTTGATATCTTGATGGGCTCAGAAGTTGCTCCAAGAAAGAAGTTTATTCAAACCCACGCTAAAGATGTTACAAATTTGGATGTTTAACATGCCGTAGGGGCAAGGCGCGCCTTGCCCCTACTTGCTAAAAAACT
>JAHISC010000075.1 GCA_018818445.1 Patescibacteria group bacterium
ATAACTACATTGTGTTCTCTGACATTTTAGCTCTGTCTTCTACAAAACTAATAATACGGTCAGTTTTAATTTTTGATTCTTGCTCTAAGAAAAATTTATTGACCCCAGGAATCATTGATAACCACTCTCGAATCAAATCAAGAACTCTCTTTACTTTTACTTTACCAGAGACGATCATCACTTGAATCTTCTGTGCAATTTCCTCACCTTTCAATTTAAAAGCTGACCTTTTCTCTTCTGGTAATTGTAAAAAAATGTCAGTCAGGTCTTCGGCTAGAATGTCTTCGACATTTTTTAGTGTTGGATCCTTAGCTGGAACAACTTGCGGCGGTGGCGCTGAAGGAAATTCACCTACAGTCTCTACAACTTCTTCTTTTTCCTGCTGTTCGGCTTTTCCTTCCCTAGATTCCAGATTAGCTTCTGCGGTTGTCTCAACATCAGTCTCTGGAAACGCAAAATTCTGCTCTGGCAAAGGAGCAGTGTCGAGTTTTTTTTCATTTGGCGCAAATGCCATACGGCTCTATTGTATCATGAATCTTCTGAGGATTGCGAATCAAAAGACCTGCTCTTGCTATAAACCCGTCCAGTGGCGGGAGTCAATAAAAAAGTCCATAGTCCGACCTGACCCCATTACCATTTACCTAGCCTCTCTCACTTTCTGTCCTTCGGCCGTATCTTCAACTAAATATCCGGACGCTTTAATTTCTTCGCGTAGTCTATCTGATTCTTCGAAATCCTTTTCGATTCGAGCTAATTCCCTATCTTTCAACATTTTTTCAACAACTTGAGGCAAGAGTAGCGATTTCGCAACAATATCATCCAATTTCAATCCTAAAACATCATCAAGCTCCAAGATAGTTGCTGCTTTTACAGAACTTTCTAATTCTTCATTTCCAACCAAGTTCCAAACCTCAGCCAAAGCAGCGGGTAAATTTAAGTCGTCGTTAACTTGAGTTTTGAACTTATTAATTACTTCTTTATTAACTTCTCCTGGCCTATCCCATGCCCTCACAATATCTTCTAAATTATGCAGAGCATTTTGTGCTGCACCCAACGCTTCCCAGGTAAAATTCTGTGGCTGACGATATTGAGCTCCAAGTAAAAAATAACGGAAAACAAGTGGCTCAAAACCTTTTTCAGCCAAATCCTCCAATGTATAAGTGTTTCCTAAGGATTTCGACATCTTACCACCCTGAACCGTCAAAAAGGCATTATGCATCCAGTAATTAGCAAGCTCGTGACCGCGAGCAGCCTCAGTTTGAGCCATTTCGTTTGCGTGATGCACGGGGATATGATCTTCTCCACCGGTATGAATATCAAATGGTGAGTCTAGATATTTCTCACTCATAGCACTGCACTCAATAGCCCAACCGGGAAAGCCAATACCCCAAGGAGAATCCCATTCCATTTCACGCTTGCCATCTTTTGGCGAGAACTTCCAAAGTGCAAAATCAGTAGGATTTTTCTTTTCCGGGTTTTTTTCAACTCTAGCCCCTTCTTCTTTTTCTGATAGCTTTTGGCCAGAAAGTTTGCCATAATCAGCTAATTTAGAAGTGTCAAAATAAACACCATCAGAGGTTGTATAGGTAAAGCCTTTTTCCTCGAGTGTTTTGGTTAATTCAATCTGATCATCAATATGTGCTGTGGCTTTTGGTAGAACTGTTGGACGCTTGATATTAAGTAGCTCCATGTCATGTATGAAAAGCTCTGTATAAAACTCAGCGACATCCCAAGCAGACTTACCTTCCTGGCGCATAGCTTTAATCATTTTGTCTTCCCCAGTGTCTCCATCACCGACTAAATGACCGACGTCAGTGATATTCATAACCTGTTTTACTTCGTACCCATTGAATTCAAGTACACGACGCAATAAATCAGAAAAAATAAAAGAACGAAAGTTACCAATCGAAGCTGCTTGATATACTGTTGGCCCACAGCTATACATTCCGACCTTGCCAGTATTAATAGGCGTAAATTCCTCCTTTTTCTTGGAAAGCGTGTTGAAAAATTGCAAAGTCATAACATTTATTCATTGATTCGTAGTGTGCATAGTATAGCTGAATCGATTTTATTTGACCATTCAAACAAAATGCCAGCAAAGATTCAAGCTAACCTAAAATACATCCGATCGGATGGAAAAACGACCAATTTTAATGCGTGCATGTGAACACTATAAGCATCTATTATTAACATTTTCTTGTGTGGGATGAGCTAATTAATCAAAATTGAATCCATAAAACCCGCCAATTGCCGTTGCAACTAGCTGGCTGTGCGAACGCAGCGGTGTTCACGACGTGACCTTGGAATTCGAATTACGAAGCAATAACTGTCGACTCTTACCCAAAAACAGACCCTGCAAATTGCTAGGGTCTGTTTTGGTATGGCAGAAAAGGTTATCGGTTGAAT
>JAHISC010000076.1 GCA_018818445.1 Patescibacteria group bacterium
ATTTTGATGCTCTGGAAGCGATCCAAGGTGCAAACCACACCTTTTATGTCGGTGAGCTTATGAGTTTTAGTACCGTGGGTTTGACATCAGAATATGCCGATGATTTAGTTGAAAGATTTTTTTGAAATTAGGCTCAGGTCTACTTAAAGTGATAATATTTCAAGGTTAAACCTCGGTTTGAAGCTGAAAATAAAGGGTGAACTTAACATAGATAATCATTTTTTTGTTATCTATATTCTTTAAATCAGTCAAATTTCTTTGATTTATTAAATTTTATCTTTTCAAGGTTTAACCTTGGTTTTGTCTCGTTTACTTTTTGTTTTGCGGTTCGTGATGTAAAATGCCCATAACCAGACCTGACCCCAAACTATCATCTCTTAACTAATCGAATATCTTTTAGACCCATTACAAGCAGTAAAAGTACAAATATCTTAATAGAGATAAAACCGTCTAAAAAGAAAAACTGCTCGGTGAGTGGCGTAGAAATGCCAAAAATTTTGTGGACTATAATAGCGATCGGAAGTGTAAGAAAAAGCCAACTCGACCTAGGAATTGCTACACCAAGTTTTCGAAATAATTTCGTGAGGTAAGGCGCTAAGAAATAAACAACTAAAAAAGAAGCTGTTAAATCGAAAATTGCGTAGCCTGCTACTCTAAATTGTCTCAACCAAATAAAAATATTCATAAGCAAATTATATCACAGGCTTTAAGAACTACTTAAATTATTTGTATGATTAAAAACTCGGATAAAATTAAGGCGGTAGTTAAGCAAGGCTATGCGGCTATTGCCACAGGCGGAAGCTGTTGCTGTAAGAATCAGCGTATTGCATCGGAAATAGGGTATAGCAAAAAGGATATTGACGAGCTGGCAGAATCTAATTTAGGGCTCGGATGCGGAAATCCAACAGCGATTGCAGATATTAAAGAGGGTGATGTGGTGCTCGATCTTGGCTGCGGAGCTGGTTTTGATGTTTTCTTAGCTCAACGAAAAGTTGGTACAACTGGTAGAGTAATTGGCATTGACATGACTCCAGAAATGCTGGCTAAAGCAGAAATTAATGCGGGTAAGCTGCAAGTAGAGAATGTTGAGTTTATCTTGGGCGACATTGAGAGTTTACCGTTGGCAGACAACTCGATCGATATCGTGATTAGTAACTGTGTCATTAACTTAGCACCCGATAAAACTAAAGTTTTTGGTGAGATTAATCGAGTCTTGGTACCAGGAGGCAGAGTATTTTTGTCGGATATTGTTCTTTTGGAAGAGCTCACTCCGCAGCAGCAGACAGACGAAAAATTATTAACTGGCTGCGTTGCCGGTGCTTTGCAAAAAAAAGAATATTTAAAGTCGTTGTCAGAGGCCGGTTTTCAATTTGTGATTAACAAAGAAAATAAAGACATCAGCAAAAGTCAGTATGATGGTATCAATTTAGCTAGTTTGAGCATCGAGGCTTGGAAATAGATTTTTGATTAGCTATAATTTTAGATATGTATCTTGTATCTTAAATCTCAATCAATTATAATCTAGACATTAACTTAATAATTTTAATATGGCCAAGGGACAGAACGCGAGAAAGAATGTTAAGAAACCAAAAAAGAGTGCAAAGAAGAAATAGATTGTCATAAAATAAAAAACGAACGGTCGCCCGTTCGTTTTTTATTAAAAGTCTAATCCTTTTTCATCATCATTATTTTTCTCTTTTTCTTCCACTAAATCCTCATCAAGCTCTTCATCGAAGCCTTCTTCATCTTCGTCAAGATCTGACAAAATTTCTAGTATCTGATCAACCTTTCTGTTAAGCATTTTTAACTGCTTTGCTAGGTCATCGCTGCCTGCTCGCGGTGTGCTGCGGTAAGCTGGTCTTTCGTACGAATTTGAACGACCGCCTCGTTTATCGTTGTATGAGCTAGATGAACCGCCGCCATCCTTACTAAAACAATCGCTACACAAAACCGGTTTGCTACCATTTGGTTTAAACGGCACTTGGCAAGACTCATGACACTGATCACAAACAGCTCGGTGCATTGACGGACGTGAACCTCGATCATCGTTGCGCTGCCAAGAATCATTACCACCTCTACCTGCACTCTTACCATCCTTCCAATTTCCAGAACTCTTTTTATTATAATTATTCATATTTATTTATTTGCTGACACTGCTTAAGCTAGTGCCAAACCTCTTCAAAACAACTGGATTCCACACTCCAGTGCTATGGAAGCTGAGTTTATACCACAGATCATAATAAATTACCAGAGTTAGCCCATTATTATGATCATTTCTAGAGTGCGCTCAAAGCTAATTAGATTAAACTAGATAGCTGTCATTAAGCATTTTGACGATTACTTCTGGATAATTTACGTTAATCTGGGGTGTTTTGTTGACTTCAAAGAATAGTATGCCATCTTTGGTTCGCACAAAATCCACTCCGCCAAGATCAACTCCACAGGCATCACAAGCTTTTTGAGATAGCTCTTTTTCTTCATCGGAAATTTCAGAAGGCTCCCACAATGCTCCTTTTGACCAGTTATTGTAGAACCCGTCTTGAGACGTTCTTTTGATAACTCCTAGAACATCACCTTCAAACATTGTAACTCTAAAGTCATGGGTATTGGGAATGCATTGCTGCAAGATTGCGGTATCGATAGTTTTTCCTTTGATTGCTTCTTTCTTTTCGATTTCAGTTAAAATCATTCTTTTATCGAGTTCTTCGATATTTTTAATCTTCCATACTTCCTCACCTCTATCTCCATTTTTCTTTAAGACCAAAGGGAATTGCAGGTGATCTTTAATATACTCTCGATTGGCTTCATAAGAAAAATTGGATAAAATCATTGTCTCTGGAATAGGAAGACCGCTCAACCAAAGCATCATCATTTGAGAGATTTTATAGGCATTATCGGTGTGATGAGTGTTCACAACATCATTAAAGCCTATACCTTGATATTCACAATATAATGCGATCAAAGATGGGATGTGCGCTTCCTTGCCTCTCATTTGTATAAAATTGAAAGCATTGTCAACATCCAAGTCATCATTTTTGTATATAAATCTTGCTGGTGATCCATTTTTTAAATGAATAGCTAAGTAACGGGTTCTGACTTTTGTTAATTTGATATCATTATTGTCACAACCCAATTCAAATCCATCACGGAATCGTTTGACTGAGTTGTACAGAATTATGTTCTTTTTAGAATTCATTTTATGGTTTATTGATAAGCAGTAAAGTTAGCACAATTTTTGAGTTTAGTCAATTAAAATAGATTTAGTATAAGCAAGAATAATGCAGTTCTATTCGCACAAATGTTGATATTATAAGCAAAGGGAGTAAGCCCCTTGACAAATTAGTGCTTTTAATGTATCTTATTCTCAAGCAAAGAGTAACCAAGTGGAGATCCATACGAATTTCCAAAATTGGCTAAATTCGCGGATAATTCACTTAACACCAAACCTATGAATGGTTCAATCAAAAGATTGACTGACAAGGGGTTCGGGTTCATCGCGCAAGAAGGTAGTGATAAGGACTTGTTCTTTCACTCTACTTCACTTGTAGATGTAACCTTTGACGAGCTCCGAGAAGGTGACGCAGTTACGTTCGAGACCGAAGATTCTGAAAAGGGTCCTCGTGCCATCAACGTTCAACGTGCGTAATCTCAACAAATAAAAAATCACCCGGGTTTTCCCGGGTGATTTTTTTATTTGTTGAATTATCGTTTACTTCGTCTCGTGGGTTTTGTTCGTCTCCGATTCTGACTACCTCCACCAGATCGACGACCTTGACTTTGGTTTCTTCCACCACGACCACGACTAAATTTTGATGCATTTCGTTGTCCGCCACTAGGAGCTTCACGACTAATTGAAGCAAGTGATTCACCAGTAGGGGATTTGATTGGAAGGGTAATGTTGATAAGCTTTTGAATTTGTGCGATATCACCTTTTTGCTCAGGTACGGCAAATGAAATTGCTTTACCAGTTCTGCCAGCTCTTCCAGTTCTACCAATTCGATGCACATAATCCTCGCTTTGCTCAGGCAAATCAAAGTTAATTACTAAACTAATATTATCAACGTCAATTCCACGAGCTGCGATATCTGTTGCTACCAATATTCTGTATTTACCATTAGCAAAGCCTTTAAGCGCTTGTTGTCGCTGAGCTTGAGAGCGATTAGAATGGATTTCATCAGCCGTATGTCCCATTTGACGAATCTGTTGAGCAATTTTTTTAGCTCCATGCTTAGTCCGGCTAAAAATAAGTACTGTTCCTTTATTTTCTTTTAACAGTTGTTTTAGTAGATTAACCTTTTCGTCACGTGGCACGATAAAGACCTCTTGCTGAACTGTGTCAACAGTTGTTCCAGGCTTAGCAACCTCGATTCGAAGTGGCTTTTTCATGTACTGGCGAGCAATGTCGGCAATTCTTGCAGGCATGGTTGCAGAAAAAAGCATGGTCTGACGGTCGGTAGGAACAGAAGCTAAGATGCTTTTTAATTGTGGCTCAAAACCCATATCTAGCATGCGATCCGCTTCATCAAGGACAAGCATACCTACGTTAGAGAGGGAAATATGTTTTTGTTCAATGTGGTCAATCAGTCTTCCTGGCGTAGCGACAATAATATGAGGCTTTGCTTTTAACTGTTTAATCTGTGGATAAGGGTTGATTCCACCAATAATAATAGCTGTACGAAGTCCAGCTTTACCAGCAATTTTCTTTAAAGTCTCTTCGACCTGAATAGCAAGCTCACGGGTAGGCAAGAGAATTAATCCCACAGTCTTGGTGGCTGCTACGTGTTGCAACATTGGAACCGAAAAAGCCAGCGTCTTACCAGAGCCGGTTTGAGCGATACCAACCACATCTTCACCAGATGTAGCTACTGGAATAGCTTTATATTGAATTGGCGTTGGGTGAACAAAACCAAGATCTTGAATGCGTTTAAGCAGGCCAGGCGTAATACCTAGATCATTAAAGTCATGCTGTTGTAATTCTTCTCGTGACATGAATAGCTGACTATAGTCTATCACAATGGTTCTGTCAATAGCTATTGATATCTTTTAAAAGTTTTGCCGTTTATCTGATATAATATTCTCCAAAGAATATTTTATTTTATGACTAAAATTTTGTTTGCGGTGAAGGCTAGAAAACGATCATTTGGCGTACTCATGACACTTGTCTTGCTAGCTTCTTCACTTACGATATTGGTTCAGTTTAGAGAAGCAAAAGCAGCCAGTATTGTATGGACTGGAGCAACCAATAATAACTGGTCAACTGGAAGTAACTGGGTTGGTGGTGTTGCGCCTGGTTTGAGTGATATTGCGGTTTTCAATTCAACTTACAATGTTGCCGCTACAGTGGACGCGTCAATTAGTGTTGCTGGGATAAGCGTTACAGCGGGTTACACACAAACAATAACTCAAGCTGCCGTCATGACTATAGGAGCTAGCGGTTTTATTCAGGCTGATGGAACCTTCACTGGAGCTACACAGACTATAGACATCAATGGACCGCTAACTATTAGTGCTGGTATTTTTACGGCAACTTCCGGTGAGACTCAGGTACAAGGAAACATGACAGTGTCAGCTGGGGTGACGTTTAATCACAACAGTGGTCAATTTGAATTTAACGGCTCAACAGATACAACCCTCGATGTGGATACGACGCTAACCATGAACAATTTTGAGACTAATAAGAGCAGTGCAACTGTTGGGATTGCCATCGCCTCCGGAGACACGATTGTTTTGGCTGGTACGCTGTATTTGACCAATGGTGAGTTGAACGGGCCAAGTGGTAAAATTCAGACACCAGGTACAGTAACACGCACCGGTGGTGACGGTGGTGACGGTATTATTAACATGACTGGTGCTGCAGCGCAGACATTGACCCTCGGAACCGCTGTGGCTATGCCTGGTGTAACTATTGATAATCCAAACGTTGCTATTTCACTGACGGGGGGATTTGAAGGAGTTGTCACCCTTAACGCCGGAACAATTACAGGAGTGACCAGTATTAGGTTTTCTGAATCACTAATTATAGACGGCGGAACATTTGTTGCACCTGCCATAACTTATTTTAATAAAGACTGGACTTATACTAGCGGAACTTTCACTCACAGCGACGGAACGGTTTATATTGACGATGATGGTACAGCCAACGATCATGTCATTAGCGGAACTCCCACATTCTACAATCTCAAAATATTCCAATCAAATAAATTAGCTAACGTTCAATTTGCGGCTGGATCAACCACGACCATTCTTAATGAAGCAACTTTTGGTATGAGTTACTTCACAGGAATGGATGAGGACTCTCGAATTTCTCTTTCAAGTGACTCGGCCGGCAGTGCAGCTAGTATTGATTTTCAGGGTCGGGTAAATATGTTCCATGTTGACATTCAAGACATAACTAATACTGGTAGTTCATTTTACTGTTATGTTCGTTGTGAAGATAGCGGTGGCAATACTGGAATTGATTTTTCTCCAATGAGCGTTGTCTATGTTTCAGAAATCTCAGGTGAAACCACAGAGGCCGGCGGCACAGCTACTTTTACAGTAGTTTTAGCCGGTAGACCATCGAGCAACGTGACCATTCCTCTTATTAGCTCTGATACAGGGGAAGGAACCGCCTCAAGTGCTTCGTTGACCTTTACTAATGCTAACTGGAGTACTCCACAAACCGTAACAGTCACCGGTCAAGATGATTTAGTCGACGATGGTACTATTTCTTATACAATTCAGCTCGCAATAACAGCTTCATCTGATTCGCGTTTCAGCGGTCTTAATCCGGATGACGTCACAGTTAAAAACCAAGATGATGATATTGGCGATGACTCTGTTCAATTTGATTATCTGGCCAACTTCGACGATGAAGAGGTCGCTGGCACAACTGGCACAAACGTTGGCGCATTTTGGTCAGGCGGTAATGGATTAGGTTGGATTTATGACAACGATACTGCTTGGACTGAAATTGATGTTTTAGCTTCCAAGATTAAGCCAGGTTGTTTGATGACAGTGGAAGGAGAGCAATATATAATCTCTCAACTAGTCGACGAAGGAGATTATGGTTACGACGTTATTCTTTCTAAAAACAATCCTAATTCTGAGGCAATTGGAGCTACACTCGATGCCTTAGCTGATAATGACGTCGAATCAATTACATGTCTTGAAAGCGAAGGTGGCGGAATTAAGTTAAACGATGGTTTCCTGAATACAGAAGCAATCAATATGCAGTTTTCCTATGACATGCTTTATGACTCAGTAAACGATCAGATAGTTGCCGGAATTTATAACACAACTAATCTGCAGCTGGTTGACGTTACAGCAGTCACATCTTCAAACGTCACTATTGGTAGCGATCCTCGCGGAGTGGCCTACGATTCTTTGCGCGACGTTCTATGGGTAACAAACTATGACGATGATACAGTAACTGCTGTTAATGCTTCTGACGGGTCTTATGCCTTTACAACTCTAGGCGCAAGTACTTTTAGCGTGGGAAATGCACCTTGGAGAATTGCCTATGATAACGTTAATGATAAGCTTTGGGTCACGCACGCCATAGGGAACGATTTATTGCAAGTTGATCCTTCGGATGGTTCAACTACCGCTACTCTAGCTATGGGTGATGAAATGACTGATGTAGTTTATGATTCGACCAACGACTCGGTTTGGGTTTTAAGTGTTGCTAATGTTCTGATTGAAATTGACGGTTCTACCGCGGCTTATAAAGCAGGAACGTTGGCTGCCAGCTCATATGATGTTTCAGTTCAAGGCACTAATCTAGATAACTTAGTCTACGACTCAACTC
>JAHISC010000077.1 GCA_018818445.1 Patescibacteria group bacterium
CCGCTCGATTTCATTGAGATCAGAGTGCAGAATCTCTGGACTGGTTCCACTAGTATAATTGGGCAGATAAGTAATCCGTCTTCCTTTAATTCCGTTGAATGGACACTGCCGGAACAAGCTCAATACTTCATTAGTGCTATTGCCAGAACGTCTGCTGGAGACACTATCAACTCCTCGCCAGTTATTATCTACGTGAAAGAGCCACTGTCTCAACCGCCAGACTTATCACTTGTGCCGCAACCAAGCGAAGAATAAAACAAAAAAGGAACGAGCAATAAACCCGTTCCTTTTTTGTTTGTAAAACTACTGCCGGATTGGCATGATGATGTACTGATAACTCTCGCCTGGCATATTTTCTGGCATGAGGATACAAGGGTTAGCCCCATCGATTACTTTCAAAATTACTTTCTCTGAGGAAAGAGCATTAATGCCGTCCAAGAGATAACGTGAATTTAAAGTTATGGTATTTTCGATGCCTGAGATTTCTCCAGCGATACTAGCATTATTTTCACCGCGAGCCGAGTCGCTGGAAAATAATTCTAAAGCGCCTTCTTTAGGATTAATGCTGACCGTAATATCAAAGAGCCCTGTCTTAGAAAAAAGGCTAGCTGTCTTCACGGCCTGAGCGAATGAAGTGCGGTCAAAGACTGCGGTTGTTTTAACGTTGGTTGGGATGATTTGACGGTAATCAGGATAAGCACCCTCAATAGTCCTTGAGGTTAGTTCGACCGAACCATAAGAGAAAACGATCTGATTGTCTGAGAGCTCAATTTCTACGCTTGGTGAAGCCTCAACATCATCTCTGAATATCGATAGAATCCTGGAAAGTTCTGCGAGTGTCCTTTGTGGCACAATAACCTCTTTTGCTTCATCGCTGCCACCACTAATATTAACAACAGTCTCTGCCAAACGGTAGCTGTCCGTTGCTGCCACTACCATCTTATTTTTACCAGCTCCTTCGTGATGAAACGACAGATAAACTCCTGACAATTCTGGCCTGGACTCATTAGTAGCTGTAGCAAAAAGAGTGCTAGACAGTGCATTTTTAAATTCATTAACAGAAACAGAGTATTTAATACTTCCATTTACGGGAGGCACTAATGGGAATTCAGTAGCTGAGATGCCATTGATTTTTGTTTTCGTACGTTTACATTTAACACTAAGTGCATTATCTATTAAATCAATATCTACCTGCTCATTTGGTAAAAGGTTAACGTAGTCAAACAGAAGTTTAGACGGAACTGTATATTCTCCTTGTTGCTCGACCTTGCCTCTAACATGACATGTTATAGCAATTTCTAAGTTAGTTGAAATAAGTTTTAATCCTCCCTCATCAACTCTAAGTAGAACGTTATTTAGAATTGGTAAGTTAACGTTCCTCGTACTTATATGGCTTGTGATAGCAAGACCTCGATAGAGATTTTCGCGAGTGCAGGTTAATTTCACAGACGAAGAATTAAATTATTTATATATAGAACAGTAGTAATAACAAGGGGTGTGTATGGAGTGGGAAAGTCGTTTTTATATCGAATGATGGCGGAAAATTTGTAAGGCCTTCTGTGGAGAGGTATAGCTACAAGCTATGGATGAAATGTGTATGAAATTTTAACTTTGTAAGTGGTCGAGTTATCAACTAGTTATCCTCATACTTTCTCCACTGCTTTATCCCACCAGTTATCATCAGCTTATCCAGAGAATAGCTTCTGTTTTATGATTTCCAAGTCTCTTTGTAATTGCTCATCGCTTTTTACTAGGAGAGCAATTTTGGAGTAGGCGTGCATAGCTGTTGTATGATCACGGCCACCCAATTCCGAACCAATCGATGGGTATGAACTTTTCATTTCTTCTCGGAGCAAGAACATAATGATCTGGCGTGGGAAGGCTAGACGTTTTTCTCTGCTTTTACCAAGCACGTCCTCTATTGCTATGTCGAAATACTCGGCCACAGTCTGGATTATCTGTTTAGCTGAAACCGTTCTTCTAATACTACTCAGCTCAAAGCTTTCAATTAGCGGTTTGATGCTCTCCAGTGACGGCTCAATGTTCTTAAACTGGTGGTAGGCAACGATTTTGTTTAGGGCACCTTCCAACTCGCGGACGTTAGACTGAATATTAGAAGCAATGTGGTTCAAAATTTCACGGTTGAGCTCAATATTCTTCTTTTGGCACTTGATTTCCAAGATAGCAATACGCGTTTCCAGGTCAGGCGCTCCAACATCTACTAACATGCCCCATTCAAGCCTTGAGAGTAGTCGTTTTTCTAGAGCTGCAATGGCTTTTGGCGGTCGATCCGATGAAATAACAATCTGTCTGTTGTCTTGGTGCAAGGTATTAAAGGTATGGAAGAACTCCTCCTGCGTACCTTCTTTACCAGTAATGAACTGGATATCATCAATTAGCAGTAAATCAACATTGCGGTATCGATCCTTAAATTCCTTAGCCTTTCCAGTACGTACGGCATGGATGAAATCATTAGTGAAATGCTCGCAGGTTACATAGAGAACATTAGCATTTGGGTTTTGGGACAATATTTCATTGCCTACAGCGTGCAAAAGATGAGTTTTTCCTAGACCGACTCCGCCATACACAAAAAGCGGGTTATAGGTTCCGCCTGGTTGAGCTGCTACAGCTTGTGAAGCTGCATGGGCTAGTTCATTTTGCTTTCCAACTATAAAGGAGTTGAATGTGTATGCTTCATTTATGACCGAATGATTCCTTGGCCTCTCGTCATAGGTAGTAAAGCCAAAATCTTCTCTTTTTGGAGTACTAAAATCGTTCACAGCGTTCTCAGGTTTTGCTGGTTCTGCTTTTTTAAGAACAACTGGTGACGGTTCTAAGCCTCTTGTCTCGACTCGATAATTTAAATTACGGACTGTCTCGCTGGTGATATTACAAAGGGACTCTAAGATATCTCGATGATATTTTTTTTCCAGCCAAGCCTTAGTGAAATTGTTTGGGACACCAATCGTGACTCCATCTGGCCCAATTTCAACAATAAATGTATTACGAAACCAAGTAGTAAAATGAGCTTTACTAAGTTTTAGCTCAAGCTGACCTAAGGCGGCTTGCCAAAGTTCGTGTGTGTTCATAGGCATGGGCAAATTTTGAGGACTTTTGTCATTCTACATTAGATATCCACAGCGAACAAGAGACTGTTTTGTGGAGGCTTTGTGGAGAAGAGGTGGATATCTATGCCTAAATGGGGATATGTATGGCTATTATTGACAGAAATACAGCGCTGTGGTACTTTGGGCGCACTCATAACTATTGCGTGTATGCCAAAAAGGACGTATCAGCCAAAGAAACGTCGGCGTGCAAAAGTTCATGGCTTCCGATCACGCATGAGCTCAAAGAGCGGCCGAGCCGTATTGAAGCGCCGGCGTACTAGAGG
>JAHISC010000078.1 GCA_018818445.1 Patescibacteria group bacterium
ATCATCTCAGCTGGAACTAAAACGCGGCCTGTAACTGGATCAACTTTATCTAAAAATCCAGCATTAAGAAGTTGATCTTCCCTGGCCAAACGTGCTTGTTCTTCGGCCTTAAAAATTGTTTGAGAATAAATGCTCAAACCTGAACGGTATTCATTTTGGTCGAAAGATGCCGAAAGAGTGCGTAAAATCTTTTCAGTTCGAACTTCAGGTGGATCATTGGTGTCGTAAACACTCACTAAATAACTATCCCAATTGCCTAAAACTTCACGATAATCAAATTCACCTACTTCTCGAGTAGCACTATCTTTCAAACCTTCACGTACAATAGCTAAAAATTCCGCATCATCGGGCACCCTGACACCAAAAAGCGTCAAAACGTCATCAGCACTTTCAATGCTCTTGTAAGCTTCGAAAATTGTATTTGCCCCAACATACTGCATGTATTCATCTGCAGTTAAATTTGTGAAAAGTGGAGCATCAGCTGGACCGCCAGTAGCAACTGTAATAGCTGCTTGATATGAAGCATAATTGACCGTGGCCAACATGACATTGACTAGCATGGAAGCAACTGAGGCAACCCAGGCTTTTTCGATGTTTTCGTTAATTGAAGTTGAGAGCTTGGTTTGAATGTTCTGCGCAATAATATCCGGATTCAAAACAGACCATTGAGCATAAGCAGGACGTGGCGTCAAAAGTGCAAATTGCGACAAAAATAAAACAAACAAAATTGTGATCGTGGAAATTTTTTGTTTGTAAGAAAATCGCTTCATAACTTACTGAATTGGATTTGGAGCTGTCTCGGCGCTAGTGTCTAGTAATGTACTGAGCTCACCGCTTGACTCCATGTCAGCGATGACCTGCTGATAAACTGCTAAAAGCTCTTCATCGGTGAGCTGTTCAACTGTGGCCTGATCAGCTCCAGAGTCTAGTAGTAACTGGCGAACTTGCTCGGCATTAAGCTGCTTTACTGCTTCTTGTAGTTCTAGAAAATTCTGAGTTGAAGTGTTGCTGGTATTTTCTGCGTAATCGATGAGTGACCCAGAGTCATCAGTTGAATTCGCTAAAGGATTATAAAGTGAACTAAAACAATTATCACCTTCAGCACAGAGCGGATCCTTACCAGCTGCTAACTCTTGAGCGTCTAAAAATCCATCTCCATCTGAATCATTCAAATAAGGACTGGTGCCATAAATGTAAAGTTCGTCATAATCAACCAGACCGTCACTATCAGTATCGATTGTTCTTTGCAATTCAGCTTCGGCCGCACGTTGATCACTTGATGAAACAAATTGCGGTCCTTCGTAATTAATATCAAACGGTTGATTGAGTTGACGTACTAGATAAAAAGCACCAAGTAAAAAAGCTAAACCACCAGTGACAGCGATTAAAGCAAAACCTGCCCTCTGCTCACGAGAAGCAAAGCCGGAGTTTCTCTTCCGGATCGTGACTCTTTTTCGATCCTCTTCATCCATGCCTTCATATTATATCAAACAATACAAAAATTAGAGAACAAAAATCCCCCATATTGGAGGAAATTGTGGACAAGATTAAAATTTAAGACAATAAATAGTCAGCAATCGTTACCCAGTCATCTGCTGCTAGTTCTTGCGCGCGTGAATTTGCACGTAAACCGCACTTTTCCAGTGCTGTTTTGACCTCCTCTGAGGTTGCGACTCCTGAAGCAGCTAAATTTTTGTGTAGTTGCTTTCTACGTGAAGAAAAACCCATTTTTGCCAAAGTAATAATTTCTTCAACTTTTTCTGGAATAAATTTATGTCGAACCAGACGAATTACTGTTGACTGAACTTTAGGCGGTGGGTTAAAAGCACCAGGTCCAATTTCCATAATTCTCTCAACTTTGGCATAGAGTTGAACAGCAACAGACAATAAACCCATTTCACCAGGCTTAGCCATCATGCGCTCAGCCTGCTCTTTTTGAACCATTACCAATAATTCATCTGGCGGAGTTGGCGAACGTAGTGCTTGCATAATAATCGCAGCTGATGAATTGTAAGGCAGATTGCCGACTAAGACCCAGCTACGAATTTTTCCTAATTTTTTAAGACTGTCTGAGTAATTAGCTTTAGCGGCATCAGCTTGAATAACAATTGCCTTGGGAAACTTTTCTTTTAACTCTGGAATAAAGTCTCTATCAGCCTCAATCAAGACAAGCCGTGGATGATCAATCCATTGTGTTAATGTGCCAGGTCCTGGCCCAACTTCGACGACAGCATCAAATTTAGCAGTCTCTGCCGCACCAACGATACGCATAGCTAATTTAGGATCAGTCAAAAAATGTTGACCAAAAGATTTTTTTGCTGGAGTCTTCATAAAAATTCTGGAGGAATAATTATCTTACCTTGGCGAACAATAGCAACATGCTCATCATCGACAACTTTTACTGTGGTAGAAACTGGTAAAATTGCTAGATCTCCTCCATCGATAAAAACATCTGGTTTGTCATCGTTTCCCCAAAATAAATCTTTGATCTTTTCTACTTCGTAAATTGCATCTTGCCCAGCAATATTGGCGCTGGTGGCAACTATTGGGTAACCAAATCTTTTCACTAAAGTAGCTACAAAAGGATGCGAGGAAAGTCGTACAGACTGCGTTCGGGCAGATGCACAACGCTCAGCAACAGGAGAATTGTCAGCTGTTGGTGCGATAATATTCAAAGGACCAGGCCAAAATAAAGCGGCTAATTTTTCAACTACTGGAGAAATTTTAATGTATAACGAAGCAGAATCAAAATCTGGAATAATAATCGGGAGAGCTTTGTTATCATCACGACCCTTTAATTCAAAAATTCGTTTGACTGCCTCTTTATTACGAGCGTCACAACCAAGGCCGTAAGATGTTTCTGATGGATAAACAATAACGCCTCCCTGCTGCAAGGCTAGGAGAGCTGCTTCAATTTGTTCGGTTGTCACTCTAAGCATCATAATATGTACTCCTAAACCAATCATACGTCTCTCGAAGGCCTTGTTCAAGAGAAGTTTTAGGCTGCCAGTTCAAAATTGTTTCTGCTGCACTTGCATCAAGACAACTTCGCATAATTTCACCAGGTCGAAATGGTAAATGTTTTTTCAAAGCAGCGCCATCGTGAATTGCAGTTAGGATCTGCCAGAGTTCTGCTATAGAAGTCTCTCTTCCAGTACTAATATTAACCGGGTGCGGTGGTTTGCAATCAAGAGCAGCTACAAAAGCATCAACTGCATCGGCAACGTACAAATAGTCTCTTGTTGATGAACCGTCACCAAAGACAACTGATTCACGATTATTTAAAAAATTATTTAGAAAAATTGGCATAACTCCGCCTTCCCCGCCAGTTAGTTGCTGCCTAGGCCCATAAATATTTGCCGGCCTTAAAACTGCTACAGAAATATCACTGCTGTTTTGTAGTGAATCCAAATAGTGTTCAAAAGCCTGTTTGTGAATGCCGTAAGGTGAAATTGGTTTGGCGTCCATGACTTCTGGGGTTGGCACAATACTATGATCACCGTAGATGGCTCCACCACTAGAAACGAAAACAATCTTCTTAACACCAGCTCGACGACCATATTCCAGTAATTTTAGTGCATCGATGATATTTGTCTCTACATCGTCTATTGGGTGCTCCACCGAAAAAGTGACACTAATTTGAGCTGCTAAATGAAAAATAGCCTCTGGCTTCTCTTTTGCTAACGCTGCTTCAACTTGAGGATCGCCAAAACGTAATTTGTAAACTTTAGCTGCTGGATTAGGAAACCTAAGCTTATCTTTTTGATGATGATCAAGCACAACAACACCATGACCTTCCTCAATCAAACGATCAACTAAATGTGAGC
>JAHISC010000079.1 GCA_018818445.1 Patescibacteria group bacterium
CTACCATCTGAGGGCGAGCTTCGCCTATCCTTGAGTTGCGAATTGAATCGCTGAAGCCTTTTCCTGGGCTTCCTCGTGTCACTTCTGCAAAGCTCGACTGCAGAGAGTGACGGATTCGTTCTTGGCGCTCTTGTTAGGGCGCCTGGAACCGGGTGGTAAATCCGATCCCTTCTCACTCCCCGCCGAAGCAGGGTACCTCGCTCATGGGCAACAACTGCCTCATGTTCGAGATAAGTACTATAACATAAAAAGTAACTTTTGTCAAGTACCAAAAGTCTTAATTAATAAAATAATTGGCTAAAATAAGCCAATTTTTGTAAAAACCATTAAAATTTGCCTAAAAAACAGCAATCGGGCGGGTCACATCGATCGGGCGTGATAAATCACGCCCCTACGGTTTGCTCACAAAAATCACCACCTTGGCGCCAGTAGCTGGACTGCCATCATTCCAGTCGCCCATTGCTTCCATAATCGTGGCAATATCATAAACATAATTCTCACCGTTGCGTGTTCCTGGATCATTTGTGATAAAAGTGCCGGCAGTATAGCCCTTAATAACCAGCATATGGTAAAGCGGGCCTTCACCAGTAAAATTTGGATTACCAAGCTGACGCCCAGCCGCTGGCACAATCACTGGCCTTCCAGCCGCTACCTCGGCCTTAATTTCTTCGACTGTTGGATTTTTAATCACCTGTGCTTCGAGACCATAAAATGATTCAATAAACTTAACCGTCTCCTCAGCCGTGGTATCCAAATAAGTTCCTAAAAGTTCCTCTTCAAAAGCAATTGCTTGCAGTAAAGCTGAATCAGCCTTTTCCGCATCAATCTTCCCTGCCTTAGTTCCAGCAAAATACTCAGCCACCATATAAACACTGGCTTCCTCACACATCTCTTGATAAGGTAAATCCCAATTTGCTTTTGGTGCTTGAGAAGTAAACGGTACAGCCAAGTTTAGCTCACCTGGCAGGTTAGTTTCCTTTGGTCTTTCCGCCTCCACAGTTTCTTCAATAACTGGAGACGAATCATTTTCTGTGTTATCTGCAACAACCTCAATTGCCTCTGTCGCTTCTTCGTAACTTACTGCTGGTAAATCTGAAGTTTCAAAATCTGATTTTCCTCCCCAATAAAAATATCCAGCTAATAAAATAGCGAGCATGGCAGCTAGAACAATTATTTTTTTGTACATATTCCAGAGTTATCAATAAAATCTTTACACACAAAACCATTGGGGCATTGCTCATTTGTAGCACATTGGCACTCTGCTACGCAAACCTGGATACAAGGCTCGGCAGAACCGCGACAAGCAGAACCACATGCATTCCAGCTCCCGCCAGCCTCCACGCAAGACGCTTGGCTCATTACAACCGGTACTTCTTCCTCTGGCCGAGGGTTAAAGTGCTGAAATAAAGCTAAAACAATTGAAATAAAAACTATCGCTAACAATAGCCAGCCGTGCCAGCTTTGATATTGTACTTTTTTATTGAGTCGAATAAGATCGAGCATAGTTTTTAAGATTGGTTTTTTTACAATTTACTGTTTAGCGTCTATTATCTTCAACCGCCCAATTTCGCACCAACCAAGTCGCGCGGACGTCATCTTCATTATAATTAACAATGTCTTCCAGCGCCTTAGTATCACCATTTTCCAACCATTCTTCATACCAAAGAACAGAATCCAGGCCTGAAGCTTCGTTCATCCGCCATTTAAAACCTAAATATTTAGCAATATCTTTCAGTGAATAAAACGACATCGGGAAAATTACCTTCTGCCGCATAAAAGATAAGAGATCCAACATCTGATTCTCAATTATTCTTTTTGCTTCTTCTGGTGCGCCATACCTTTCGGTTAAACGGCGGAAGACATCTACCTCATACCAACCATAGTGATACATATTAGCCGTTGGATAATGAGTAATGAATTCTGTAAATTCATGCCAAGCCTTTTCTTCATCTTCTGGCCGCTTAGCTAAAAACGGATGGTATGTTTCTTTGCCATTATCAATCAACAAAACTCCAATCAAATAATCACTGTTGCGCAAAGGATCACTTTCCACATCAACTACTAAAACTGGCCCTTCTTCTTTGGGTAGTTCTATCTCACCTATGCGAATAACTTTATTCTCAGACATCGCGATCGCTTGCTGCTGCAAAAAATACAATCTGTCTAAACTCATGCCATGAACTTCTTTTAAATTTTGTACTGGTGCATTGGCCAGTTCTTCTACGCTGGTAATTCCGACTCGCATCATCAAATCAACTTCACTGCGCCAAATACGATTTAGCCGCGAAAGGTCATCGCAATTTCTTGCTTCTAGTTCACATTCAGAAAAATAAGGCGACTGTTTGCAGCCGGATGTCAAAAAATGTGATTCGCTACCGCCGTCAAGAATTTCTTCGATCGCATCCATGGTCAAATGAAAATGAGTATCGAACTCTTCCAATAAATAACTCTCAACATTACCATCGGCGTGCAGTACATAACCCATAACTGGTTCGTGGCCCTGAACTCTATCCAAGATCTTTGCATAAAAGAGACCCTGAAATTTGTACTCATCCTTCATGTGTCTAGAGCGCTTAATGTCACACGCTACATAATAATAGTCGCCTAACCGCGATTTTCCCTCTACCCGCTCCAAAATATCTGGCCTGCCTACCCAATTCTCATGAATAAGTATGCCTTTATAAATTGTTTGAGCACCTTTTTTCATTAATTCTAAAGTTTGCAAAGCTGCTTCGTCCAAGTCATCCGAAGTAACCTCAACATAATCTCTGTCCGTAAGTAGAGCTTTTTCGTGTTCAGATAAAAGACCGTCGTCTTGAATTTTCTCAAGTAATTTTTCACGCAAATCTTCATCGCGTTCCAATTCACGTGAAATCCAAGAAGGACATTTTAGATATTTATAAAATGTTTGCTCTGTAATGCGATGTTTCATGTACTTTGTATTGTATCAAATAAAAAAAATAGTTGCTAAGTTATCAGTTACTGAGCCTAATCACTTATTGAATCGAAACTCATCGACTCAGTAACTCAACAACTAAACAACTATTATTACTTAACTGTTACCTTATTCATGACATCTCCCACTTGAATCTGATCGACCACTTCCATACCTTCTACAACACGACCAAAAATAGTGTAAAGCTTTGGTAATTGAGCTACGTCATCCAACATAATAAAGAACTGACTACCGTTGGTATTTGGCCCGCGATTAGCCATAGCTACAATGCCACGCTCATATGTATATTCGTCATTTAATTCATCTTCGAAAGTATAACCTGGTCCGCCGGTACCATTACCATTCGGATCACCTCCTTGGATTACAAAACCTTCTTCTCGACGATGAAATACTAGTCCATCGTAAAAACCTTCACCCACAAGCTTCTCAAAATTACCAGCTGCCAAAGGCGCGCTATCCTCATAAAGTTCAATCACTATCTCCCCCTTTGCAGTCTCAATACGTACTTGTTTCATAGAAATATTTTGATCTGGTGTACAACCAGCTCCTAAAGTTAACAAACAAAATAAACCAATACTAACTATCAATCCTTTTTGCATACTTAATGAACAGTTATTAAAGTTGTTGATAATATTGCACTTCTGACTCTAATCTGTCAATACGACTAGACTGCTTTTCCATAGCGTAAACTGAGGTCAAAAGAATGGCAGATAGAGAGAATGTAACTACTAATAACAAAGTAACCAATTCAGTGCTGCCCATAGGTAAGGCATTGCAACTCCTACAAATACTTGGCATTACAACTGGCTCCATTACTTTTTCCATGGAAGTCGGCTTTTTCTTTGGTTCTGATTTTTTGACTACTTTTTTCTTAACTTTTGTCTTAACAACCGTAGGTTTTTTTGTTGCTTTCTTTTTTGTCGGCATACACCCCTCCTTGAAATTATGAATAATTTTTGTATCCAAAATGATTATACCATACTCAAAAAGCAGCTTCCAAATCTTCCCCAGCCTTGCAGCCATCCTTTAGCCACCACTCGGCAATAAAAACAAAAATAACATTCTCTTCTTGCTCGTCAATAAGCACATTTGATTGTTTTTCAATACGGCTTGAATCAAAACCAGAGCCCTTCTCCACTCTACCGGCGCAACCGCCTTGAAACATTGACTCATTTAGCAAGGTCTCGTGCATCTCTTCTGAGAAATACCCCAAAGCAATATTAAACCCAACTGTTTCCAGAGGAGCATGTTCTAAAATAGCAGGTAAATCCGCTGAAAAATCTGGCAGATTAATTTCTTGACGACGACCAGTAGTAAACCATCCTGGTTGATCTGTCGAAATAGATAAAAGTCCATCTTTCAACTCACCTTTTTGCCAAGTCCACATATCAAAAACGGGATCGAGTACAAAAACATCCACTTGATCAGCGTCCTGGCGATCGCGCATGTCAAAATATAATGTTATCTCATCTGCCAGCTCAATTGGAGAAGCAACTTCGTAAGCTGTTGTATCCAAATTATCAACAGTAAAAATTGGATACTCTTCAATGGTCATCTCTGCTAAATCTGCTTTTGAGCCTTCAATAATTAATTTTCCATCAGCACTCTTAATAAGCTCCGTGCCAGGCATGGCTACAAAAAAATATAGAGCGATCGCAAGCGCCAAACAACTCAGTAAAATGGCTAAACGTTTCATAGATTATTAGTATGACAAAATTTTAGCAAAAAGAAAACGGAAAGTGTACCTAGCAACCGCCCGTTTCCCTATCCTATGGAGACGCATGAACTTTGCCAGGTGCGATACCGGTTGTAATGACAAATCCGAAGATCCGTCAACAATGCCTTGATGCTTCTTGGCATTGGGTACACTTTCCGTGAGAGGTGAGGTGTGCTCGACTAAACCTCGCTGAATCCATTTTTTGTTGCCGCTAGGCATATCGAGCACACCTGAGATCAAAGAACGTAAAACATAAAAAGAGTCTATCTTGCAAAATAGTCTACGTCAAGCTTCAACCTCTTCCCATGGCACACCTTCCCTGCCAAAATGACCAAAAACACTAACATGTTCGTATATTGGCTTATCCAAATTTAAACGCTCCACAACTGCTTCTGGCCGAAAATCAAATTTTTCCTTAACTAAAGCTGATACATCTTTGCCTTCGCCTGTCCTAGCCTCCAAAAAAACCAAACCAGATTGTCCAATAGTATAACCGGCCGAAATCAAAATATTTCCCGCTACTCCTTGAGCAACTAAATTTTTCGCTGCAAAACGAGCCATATATGAACCAGCGCGCGCTGGATGCAAAGGATCACGACCAGATAGATTACTGCCGCCACTCGGCAAAAGCCCGCCATAGGTATCGGCCAGTGTTTTCCTTCCAGAGGCGCCAGCGCCAGCAGAAAAACCTCCGGTACAAAATTCACCAGCAGTATTTACAAATAATTTTACACCTTCTACATCACCCAAAATCGGCACAATAACATTTTCCACAATCAAACTTTTTATTTGCATTGGCTCCATACCGCAAGCATGCTGCACCAAAACCGTGACTGCCACTGGCCGATCGCCATCCATGGTCAGTTGAATTTTGCCGTCAGGACACATCCAAGAAAAAGCTCCTTCATGGAGACGCAGATCATTAATACGACGAGCTAAAGCATGAGCATAGACTACGGCTCGTGGCAGCATCTCACGAGTTTCACGCGTAGCATAACCATGAACAACAGCAGTTCCCTGTGAGCCGCCTAAAACAATGGACTTAGCTCTATCCTCACTCGGTCGCTCAATATTCACAAATGGCTCAATACTATCTTCATAACCAACCTCCCGATAAACACGTCTAGCAATTTGAGATGAATCAAAATCAGCCCGCGAGTCAACAGTTCCACCAATCATCAACATTCCATTTGAACCAAGAGCCTGAACATCGACCCTGCTTTTTTCATCACGGCGTAGGTATTCATCCAAAATAGCATCTACAATTTGATCGCAGACTTTATCCGGGTGACCAATAAGTGGTACTTCAACAGTTTTAAGCATATTCCTTTAGGGCTAAAAAGTAGCACATTCACCATTTTTCTTCAATTCCCAATTTCGAAAGGGAAACTTAATTAATAAATTATAATTAATTACGTTATCCACACCCACTCCTTGCGTTCGTTATTTGTTCGGTTATAATACGAACATGACGCGAACATTATGACTCCACTACCTCCCCTAACAAAAAAGCAACGTGAAGTCCTGGACTTTATCGAAAGCTTCATCCAAGAAAATGGCTATACACCATCCTACCGCGAAATAGCGGATGGTCTTGGTCTCTCCTCACCCGCGACAGTACATCAGCACATCCAGACTCTGTGTGAGAAAGGTGTGATAAATACCGGGGATGACGGCGCAGCAAGATCGATTGAACTAGTTGAAACTGAGAAACTATCTCCTATGAGCATCATGCTTCCCTTAGCTGGTCTGATCACCGCTGGAGAACCAATCGAGGCTGTAGAAGAGAATGAAGCCCTAGCTATACCTACAGATTTCGTTGTTGATGCAGAAAATTCCTATGTTCTTAAAGTTAAAGGAAGGTCAATGATCGAGGACGGTATTTTTGACGGAGATTATGTAGTTATCGAGCGCAATCCTTCACCGAAAAACGGTGACATAGTCGTAGCACTACTCGATAACGCATATGCGACTTTAAAAAGATTCTATAGAGAGGCTAACTACATTCGTCTTCAGCCAGCCAACAGCACCATGGAACCTATAATTATTAAAGGGGATATAAATATTCAAGGAATTGTCAGAGCAGTAATCCGTAAATTTAATTAGTAGTTCTTTACAATTAGGATTCCACCACACGGCTCAATCTCAGAATTTACGCCTCTTTAAGGAGGATCCTAGCGTAAATCCTGAGAATGAGCTGTAGGGATCCGGCTCAACCTCAGGGATGTCCACCCTCCTCTAATGGACATAAACAGCGCCGACCCCCTTCGGCGCTGTTTATTTTGATCGGGCGTGATGAACCCAATCGGGCTAGGGCGCCTCGCCTATGCATCAACACTGTCACTTCATCACTCAACCACTAAATAACTTAATAATTACCACTATGACTACAACAACACTGCGACACTACAGCACAACTCTAGCCAATAATTCAATCCGTTCCGAGCGACGAATTCGCGATATGAAAAAACGAATACGCACTCGAATTAGCCGTAGACAATTTAAAAGAGGCGTGCAACGCACGCTACATGCGTTACGATTAACCTAGTTTACATCAAATTTAGCTAGTATTATGCATCAACTATTAAATGATCCAATAGATGTAATTGTTGATTTCTCAGAAAGACGAGCTCGACCTCGCCGGGTTCGTTGGGATAACAAAATTTACGACATGACTAGTGTTAATTTAATTCATGGTGCACGTGAGGGCGAAAAAAGAATTTTTTACTTCTCTGTTTCGGATAATTTAAATTATATGAAACTGAGACTTGATACTGAAAACCTTGAATGGAGATTAGTAGAGATCTATTCTGAATAATATGTCTAAAATCATCATGCATATTGACTTTAACTCTTTCTTTGCTTCAGTAGAACAACAAGCTAATCCTTTTTTGCGTGGCAAAGCTATAGCTGTTGGTGGTAAAAGTAAAAATTCAGTCGATATTGCTAGAGCTCATTTAGAAAATCATCGCTACGACATAGAAAATTCTCTTCAGTTAGAAAGAACTGTAATAACAACTGCTTCACGTGAAGCTAAGGCGCGTGGTATAAAAACAGCCATGTCTTCTATTGAAGCCAAGCGAATCTGCCCAGATTTAATTCTTATACCTGGAGATCCACATAAATACAGCAAAATTACCAATACATTTCTCAAAATTTTACGGCGTCACTGCGATGCTGTTGAACAATTTAGCACAGACGAGGCTTTTACCGATATCACCATTGCTGCTGGCGATTATTTTGGAGCAGTCATGCTAGCTCAATTAATCAGATCTGATATTAAAAAGGAGTGTGGGGTCGCCTGTACAGCTTCGATTGGTATTGCACCAAATAAAATTGTGGCAAAACTAGCTTCCGAA
>JAHISC010000006.1 GCA_018818445.1 Patescibacteria group bacterium
GAACGCATAATCGACTGCCGTATCTCTGTGTCAGCACTATGTAAGGAAATAGCAATTTTTACAGCTGGCCATTCATCGTCAGTAAGAATCTGCTGCAAACGCGGCAAAACTCCAACAGTCGAAACCGTGATTCTAGTTGGACCAATCTCAGTATTTGCAAGTATTCTATTCAAACTGTCTTTGACCTCCTCGTAGTTGGCCAAAGGCTCACCCATACCCATGTAAACTAGGTTAGTGATCTGCTGATCGAATTCTGCGTGATCTGCCAAAAACTTTTGCCAAAATCTATACTGATCAATAATTTCGTCTGAATTAAGATTTCTCTTAAGACCCATTTTGCCAGTAGCACAAAAAGAGCAACCCATTGCACAACCAATTTGTGTACTAACGCAGACTGTCCAGTGACCACGTTTGTTTTGCATCAAAACAGATTCTATGGATTGTCCGTCATCCAGTTTCAAGATAGCTTTGAAAGTTTCTTTATCAGCGGTTTCAAAAATTTTTTCAATTTGGACTGAAATAAAGCCAATTTCTTTGATTAAAGTCTGACGCATTGATAGCGGCAAAGTTGATAACTGATCCCAACTCATGATCTCCGGCTGAAATAAAGCTGTTTCAATTTGTTTCAAACGAAAAGACTTCTCTTTTGGAAATAAATTCTGAATTAACTGCTTCCTTGTTTTAGGTGTCATAAGAAGAATAGAATATGCCTGTCACCGACTATTGTCAAGATGTGTACAATCGTACATTTAATAACAAAATATATTGTATACTTAGTAAAATATTTATTATGGCTTACAAAAAACTTTTCAGTCCAATTAAAATCGGATCAATGGAATTAAAAAACCGTCTGGTCATGCCACCTATGGTGCGCAATTATGCCAGCCTCAAAGGTTTGGTTACCGAACAATACTTAGATCACATAGAGAGTATTGCTAAAGGCGGCGTTGGAATGTTGATCCTAGAAGCGAGTTATATCACCGAACAAGGCAAAGGGTTTTTAAATGAACTCGGAATTCACAATGACAAAGTTATTCCTGGCTTAAATAAACTTGCGAAAGTTGCACACAAACACAAGGCTAAAATTGGTATTCAACTCTACCACGCTGGTCGCCAGACATCATCGGCTACAACTGGAATGCCTTTGGTAGCTCCTTCACCAATCCCCTGCCCTTTGATGCAAGGAAATCCAAAACAACTGACCAAAAAAGAAATTAAGCAAATCGTTCAACAGTTTGCCGACGCTGCAGCCAGAGCACAAAAGGCTGGTCTTGATTTTGTTGAACTTCATGGCGCTCATGGTTATCTTATTACACAATTCCTTTCACCGTTTTCCAACAAACGTAAAGATGAATACGGCGGAAGTTTTGAAAATCGTTTTCGTTTTGCCAAAGAAATTGTAGAAGCTGTCCGAGCAGCAGTTGGAGACAAATATCCTGTAACAATTAGACTTTCTGCCGATGAAATGGTACCTGGCGGCTTGCGCGCTGGCGATGTAGCTAAGATTGCTGCTGAATTGGAAAAGCTTGGGGTTGATGCGATTCATATTTCAGTTGGTAACTATGCCTCCTATGCTCAAGGATATTTAATTCCTCCAATGGTAATGGACGACGGATTGCTGATTAAGTATGCCCAAGTAATTAAAGAAGCTGTGAATATTCCTGTTATTACTGTTGGAAAAATCCGTACAGCGAAAATGGGAGAAAATGCCATTAAAAAAGGTTATGCTGATATGGTTGCTATTGGCCGCACCTTATTAGCCGATCCTGAATGGCCAAATAAGGTTAAGAATAACCAACTAGAAACAATCAATCCTTGTATTGCTTGCAATCAGGGTTGTATTCAGCGACTTTTTTCCGGTCAACAAGTTTGGTGTACGACTAATCCAGCTACTGCTCGTGAGAAACTTTTTAAGACAACTTCCAAGAAAAAGAGGACAGTTGTGATCATCGGTGGTGGCCCAGCCGGACTTTCAGCGGCTAGAACAGCGGCCAGTCGCGGCGATAAAGTAATTTTGTTTGAGAAAAATAGCTCTCTTGGCGGCCAGTTACCTCTCGCTGCTGCGGCTCCTAATCGGCCAGGCTGGGAGGAATTACTACGAGCGTTAATTCGCGATGTTAAACATCTTGGCGTTGCCGTTAAACTGGGAATAGAACCAACGGCTGATGAAGTTAAACAATTAAAGCCCAACCAGGTAATTATTGCAGTCGGTTCTTCTGCTAACCAACCAAAAATTTCAGGACTAAATAACGTTTACGCGGTAAATTCACGCGATGTTTTAAGTAAAAAATTCCGTCTAAAAGGCGCTGTGGTTGTGGTTGGTGGAGGCTGTGCCGGCGCTCAAACTGCTGAATATATTGCTGATAAACATCATAAAGTGACGATCATTGAAATGGGACAAGACATTGCCCTTGACGCACCACTCGAAGACAGAGCATTGTTACTTGGTCGACTAGCTCAAAAGAAGGTCAAAATTTTAACTAAGACAATGGTAATAGGTTTTGAAAAAAATAAAGTAATAGTTCTTCGTGGAAAAAAGAAGGATGTACTGCCAGCCAAGACTGTTGTGTTGTGTCTTGGTTCACACTCGAATAACTCTATTGCTAAAGTTATGAAAAAGGTTTGTAAAAATGTTGTAATAGTTGGTGATGCCCGTAAACCACGACGTGTCACCGAAGCCATGATCGAAGGAGCCTTGGCTGCCGCCGGGCAAAAAGCACAAGTTTGAAGCTAGCATAATGAAAGAACGAGCCAAACAATTGATTCGCTACAACGAAATCAAAAGTTTTTTGGAAAGATATGAAAGGCTGCTGATTCCGGGCATGCTTATTGTTGGAGTAGCGGCTGATTTCATTACCTTCCGCAGTTTGAATGTTAATACGGCTTTCACTTTGCTCGGCGTTTATGCCATTATTGCTGCTGCTACTATAGCCTTTCTTAATATCTATGATGAAAACAAGCCAAAGATTCACTCCAGATTTCTTGGCTATCTAAGGCTGGCCTCACCATTTATAGTTCAATTTACTTTTGGTGCTCTATTAAGCGCTTCATTGATTTTCTATTGGTTTTCTGGCGCTATTTCGGTAAGCTGGCCATTTTTAGTTGCTATTGCCTTCTTAATGGCTTCGAATGATATTCTCCGTGAGCACTACTTGAAACCAGTTGTACAACTTAGTGTTTTTTATTTTATTCTATTTTCTTTTTTCTCTCTCGTCCTACCATTTGCACTAAATTCTATTGATGCCTGGATTTATGTTTTGAGTGGCGCTATTGCCATGGTGCTAATTTTCTTCTATTTAGAAATGTTGGCCTATTTTTTACGTTTTATTCGCTGGGAGAGAACCCGTGTTAGAATTTTAGTTATTATAATTTTTATTTTGATGAACTTACTTTATTTTCTAAACATCATCCCACCAATTCCTCTTTCTTTGCGCGAAGCTGGCGTGTACCATAATCTAGAGCACTCGGGAGGCAATTATATTCTTACTGATGAAGCTCGCCCGCTAATAGACCGTCTTATACCCGGCACTACACTCCATATTCAACCCGGTGAATATATTTATCTTTATTCTGCTATTTTTGCACCGCCTAAATTAAAAGCAACGATTGTGCACGAATGGCAATGGTTTGATGAGTCTCAGAGCAGATGGATTAAAAGTAATCGTTCAAGTTTTCAACTAACCGGTGGTCGTGAAGCTGGCTACCGAGGCTATTCCTGGAAGACTGTGCTACCTGAAGGTCGCTGGCGAGTAAGTATTGAAAACGAACGTGGTCAGGTTTTGGGTAGAGTCAGATTTAAAATTCAACACGTAGATGAAGTAATTGAAACTAAAACTATTTTAAGATAATTCACACAAAAACTGAGGCCGCGGGCTCCCGATTGGAACCCGCGGCTTTTACGTAGCTCGAGGCTACTACGAAACGGTCTCGCGTCGAGCCGTGACTCGGACACCTGGTGGCACAATGGTCTCGCGCACCGAGGCCCGGATGGGCTGGTCGTCGAGGTAGAAAACCCAGAACGTACGAGTCCTTGGGTCATCGAAGTTGCCATCGATTGCCGTGACAAAGATGCCTTGGTGCGTCTCGCCTCCTTGCTCGAAGTCACGATCTTCGTAGGTCATGGAGTGATCAGCCTGCATGATCTTCTGTTCCACGGTCATGTCGACCCAGCCATCCCCCGGAACTTCGATCTGACCGTTGCATCCAGAAACTTCAAGCCCAAATGTAGCCAGCGCCAACAATGCGGTGATACCGCGCAACATCGAACGTCGAGTAATCACTTTTCCCCCTTTAAGTCACCACGATCTGTTTCTTGGTTAGTTTTGCTTTTAAGCGATCGTAGTTTAGAACAAACTCCATAGTTCCGGCGAGTAGTCCAACGTAAAAGAGATCTCCTGCTAATGTTGCCCGGAAAAATGGTGCGGCCGAGATATAGCTGGCTAGTAATCCGCTAAAATCGTGCGTATACATGGTGCCAAAAGCCCAAACAGCCGCATTAGTAATTAAAAAGAAGAGGATTGAACCTAGAATAGTTGCAATAAAAATAGTTGAACCTGATTTATGGTTACGAGCCAGGATTCCCAAACCTCCAGCAACTAAAAAGCTGGCATAAACCGCCACAAGAATTTTCCAACTGTAAAAGCCAATAACAGCATCGCTGACGAGCATGGCTGCAAGCGGCAAAATCAAGGCCCACTTTTTTGGCAAATACAATGCTCCGAAAATGGCTAAGGCGGCTATTGGCGTAAAATTTGGTGGATGAGGCAAAAGGCGCATTGCAACAGCAAAAACAACTAGAACAACGGCGAGAATAATATATTTGTTTTCTTTTTTCATAAATTTTATCTTCATCACTATAAAGCGATTCGCTAGCTAGAATTGATTGTTAGGCAACATCGCTTTGCGACTCCAAAACTCCGCTCCATTAAAACTCAACGTGCTCGTAGCGCCATTCAATCCTATCATTATCTTGAACAATGTAATCGGAAGCGCCGACTTGAGAAAGGTCGTTATTAACGTACAAACTCCAATAATCACTATTAGCCGTATTATTGGATACTCCGTTTATCTCTTCGACAAAAAATCCATAGTCTGAATCAGCCCCGCTGAAAGAAAATGCATTCGGGTCATGTTCTCTCACTAGTTCCATCATCTCCAACACATTAATGCCGCTTGAATAAAAACTAGTTAAAGTCAAATCCTCATGCTCGTTTAAATAAACACGAAAACTAGACTCTATTTGTGGCTGCTGAAGATTAAGTTCGTCTGTGATTCCACTATTTTCAACCGTTAATTTGACTTCGTCTCGACTAAACGGGTTGACCAGTAACACATAAATAATGATCGAGATCGCAAAAACTAGAACCAATATACCTACTCCTTTGCTGAAATTTTGCATAAAAAATACCTGGGCATCAGCCAAGGAAATACTTCCTCGGCTAAAGCGGCCGATTAATGAAGTTAATTCTTTTACCCGGGCTCGGACTGTCACCGTAGCGCCA